>JBAXCM010000407.1:0-4513 GCA_037141475.1 Verrucomicrobiota bacterium
GTGGCGCTGCTGCCGCCTGTTTGAGTGCCCAACAAGATGGTTCCGCCGGTACCCGAGATACTGTTGACCACAGGGCTAGCGGACATAAAGTTAGCCGTGCCTCCGGTGAGCGCCAACGCGGAACTGCCCAAAGCGCCATCACTCGCGAGGGTGAGCGTGCCGCTGTTGACCGTCGAACTTCCGGTGAGGATGTTATCGACGCCGAGGGACAGGTTGCCGGTTCCCGACACCGTGAGGCCTGCGGCTTGAAGGGAGTTATCAAAAGCGACGTTGCCAGAGCCAGTTAGGGCCACTCCATTTGTCACGGTGAGCAGTTGGCCGTTGAACGCATAGAAATGGGGGCTGTTGTTAGCGAACGTCAGACTGGCAGCGGTGATTGCGGCGGGAATACTGATATTGGTGTTGATGCCGGTGTTGTCAAACGTCAGCGGCGCGATGCTGGTGAAGGTTGAACTCACACCCGCATCCTTCCAATTGTTATCCGCATTGCTGGTCCAGTTGGCATAACTGCCGGAACCACTCAAACCCGACCATGTGAGGGGGCTGGCCAGTGGCACAGCGCTGCCGAGGGCGATGAGCTCACGGAATCCGACATAGCCGTTTTCCTGGTTGTTGAAGACGTACTTGACTGCCCCCACGTTGGAAGCGAGGAAGCCCGAGGTTGCTGCGAGGCGGCTGTGGGTCGAGTTGATGGGCGACATCGTCGGATTGTAGATGTAATCCAACAGAATGAAGTTGGTCAGATCGTTCACCGTGGAATAATAGACCGCGTAGTTCTGGTCATCGCGTCCGCTGTCGCCCCATGCGCAGTAGCTATCGAGCGAGGTGAGGTTGTAGCCCTTGGTGTTGGTCGAAGTATCCAAGGGGAAAATGACGGAAGTGTCGTTGAGAGGGGCGACACTTTGCATTTGGTTGCCGGCGGAACCGAGCGATCCGTCGGTCAGTACCGTCCAGTCGGAATTGGTGACATCGCCGTTACCATGGTTGGCGTTAGCGGCAAGCGTAGGAGTCTTAGCCAGAATATTGCTTAGCAGGTTGGTGCCGGTGGGCAGCGTCCAAAGGTTGGTGCTGTTAGCCTCGGTCAAAATGTGGGTGGCCAGTGGTGTATCACGCAGGACGAACTCACGGAAACCGGTGTAACCGTTTTCCTGGTCGTGAAACTTCACTTGGATGGCGGCCACTCCCAAAGCCATCGGGCCACCATTGCCAGTCACCCGGGTGCGGGTGGAGCGACGATTGTTAGGGCCGTTGTATTCAGTGTGATTGCACACCTCGGTGATGGGCAGGAACGTCGTTGGATCCGCCACCGTCGAATACGAGAGAGTATAGGTCTGGTCGTCGCGGCCGTTGCTACCCCAAGCGCCGTAGGACTCGAAGGAGGTGATATCATAGCCGCCGGGTTTGGCGATCAAGTCCAGCGGATAGGTCACCGTCTGGCCATTGCTCGGCGTGCAGCTTGAGGCCGGTGTGGTATAATCGCCGAGGCTGCCATCGGTCAAAGTCGCCCAAGTGCCCGTCGAGCCTTCTTGGATGGTTGGGGACGGGTCGGTCGGGGTGATACCGGCGAGGAGATTGGGTCCGACGAGAGTGGGCCAAGTATTGTCGTCGCGGGACTGGTTATCGACGCAGACGACGGTGGGTGTGTCTTGGAGGACAAACTCGCGGTAGCCGACGTAGCCGTTTTCCTGGCGGTCAAAAATGAGCCTGATGGCAGCCACTCCGCTGGCCAGGACGCCTGAGTTATCGGTGAGCCGGACGTGAGTGGAGCGGTCGTTGCCGGTGTGCCAACCGACGGTGGAGAGATTGATAAAGGAACCGGGATTGGCCACCGTGGAATACTGGATCATGTAATTCTGGTCATCGCGGCCGCTATTGCCCCACGTGCTGTAGGAATCGAATGAAGTGATGTTGTAACCCTCGGGCTTGGCGACGAGATCCAGCGGGAAGATGACCGATTCGCCATTGTTAGGCGTGCAACTGGTGGCGGGTGAGCCGCCGGTATCACCGAGGGTGCCATCAATGACCGTGGTCCAGGTATTCGACGACCCTTCGTGGGTGTTCGGGCTGGTGGACGGGGTCCGGCCAGTGAGCAGGTTGGTGCCTGAGGGCAGCGTCCATTGGCCGGAGCCATTGGACTCATTGGTGGAGACAACGGTACCGAATGCGGTGGCACAGGCGAGAAGAGGGGCGACGCAGACGACGAACGTCTGGGGAAGGTGGCGGAGATAGCGAGGTTTCATATGCGGTTTCGGGGATTTTGTTATATCAATTCTTGTTCTCCGCAGTTTCCACGCCGGAAAGCCGCTGAGGAGTGGAGACGCCTAGTCGAGAAAGCGAATTCCGTAAACCCCCCTATTTATGGAGTATTGCGCAACTCATTGGAAATAAATTATTTATAGCGAATCTGATGTCTGGAATTACAGAAAATCGAACCTCCATAAACTAGGAGGTGGTAGCATGGGCCAAACGGGTGTTGAATAGCCCTGACAAGGTGACGTTTCACGCCCCAACGCCCATGACTTCGACCCGCAACCTGGGAATTATCCGCGCCCTTCTGCTGGCCATTGTGCTTGGCCAGCCGGTGCAAGCGGCGTTGGAAGCGACGAGGCTGCGCTGCGAATATTTGACCAACCCCGCAGGCCTTGATGAAACCCAGCCGCGTTTGTCGTGGGTGGTTGAATCGCTCGATCGCGGCGAGACGCAAAGCGCGTGGCAGGTGGTGGTGGCCTCGAGCCCGGAGCGTCTAGCAGCCGACCAAGGAGATATGTGGGACAGCGGCAAAGTGGCAGGAAATGCCACCAGCCAAATTTCCTATGCGGGGGTGCCGCTGGTATCGCGAGCGGCGTGCTTTTGGAAAGTCCGCTGCTGGAACAAGGACGGCCTGCCATCGCCCTGGAGCCGCCCGGCGAGTTGGTCGATGGGCCTGCTCAACGCTGCGGATTGGAGTGCCAAATGGCTCGACGGGGCGGCTTTCGGGGCGGCCGACGGCACTCCGCCGGTCATCGTCGCAGCCTACTATGAGGCGGTGTCGGGCACCGGTTCGCTCAACGTCACCGCCCAACTCATGACGCTGGCTGCGGCGGGCAATTACGCGTTGGCGGTAACCAATGCGACCTTCGGCAGTGATCCGGCGTATGGCGCCGTTAAGCAATTGCGGGTGCAGTACCAGAGCGGGGGACTGAGCGCGACGAAGACATTTCCCGAAAACTCCAGCATCGTGTTTCCCGGGGATCTGCCAGCTCTAACCAAACCGCTAATCCAAAGCGCCCGCTACGAATCACTGAGCGGCAGCGGCTTCCTCGACGTCACCGCCAAGATCGTCTCGGCGGCCCAGGCCGGTTCGTTTTCCAGCGTCGTCAACAACACGAATTTCGGCCCGGATCCAGCGCTCAACCAAGTCAAACGCCTGCGCATCAATTACACGATTAACGGTGCCGCCGGTGTGTCTGTCACTGCGGAAAACGCCACCTTCAACTATCCGGCAGACCTGCCGCCGCCCGTCATCGTCGTTTTCGCCAACGCCCGCTACGAAGCCATCGACGGCTTTGGCACGCTGGACGTCACTGCGGACCTAGCAAACCGGGCGCTGGCTGGCAGCTTCACCCTCACGGTCAACAACACCAGTTTCGGCGGCGACCCAGCGTACAACCACGTCAAGCGGCTGCGAATGGAATACACCTACAATGGCCGCTCACTGGTGAAATATGTGGCTGAAAACGCCTTGCTGAATTTCCCGGCGGATCTGGCCAAACCGAGCACGCTGCCGTACCTGCGAAAGTCGTTCACGCTGGGCAAGCCGATCCGACAAGCGACTGTATATGCCACCGCCATGGGCCTCTACGAACTGCATTTGAACGGCAGCCGCATCGGTGACTCTATCCTTGCACCCGATTGGACTGACTACTCGAAGCGGCTGCGCTATCAGGCCTATGATGTGACCTCGCAGCTAAGCATGGGGGTGAATGTGTTAGGTGCGCAAATGGCTAACGGCTGGTACAGCGGACATATTGGCAACGGCGGCTATCAATTCTGGGGGAGCACTCCGGCCTGTCTGGTGCAATTGGAAGTTTCCTACACCGATGGCACCAGCGAACGCATCATTTCCGACGGCTCGTGGAAAATGCAGGTCAGCCCGACCGTCGCGAGCGACTTCATGCTGGGGGAAGACTACGACGCCAGCCGCGAATTGGCCGGATGGGCGTCGGCAGGCTACGACGATTCGGCTTGGGGCCAGGTATTGCTGCGAGCCGAGCCTGCGCATGTTCTCAACGGGCAGGTGATGGAGCCGGTGCGCGAGTTGATGGAGATCTCTCCCAAATCCATGGCTCAATCATCACCCGGCAAATGGACCTACGACCTCGGCCAAAACATGGTCGGTGTCGTGCGCTTGAAAATCACGGCAGCCGCCGGCACCCGCCTGACGTTGCGCCACGCCGAAATGCTCAACCCAGACGGTTCGGTTTACACCGCCAACCTGCGCGGTGCCCCATCCATCGATACCTATATCTGCAAG
>JBAXCM010000408.1:0-4513 GCA_037141475.1 Verrucomicrobiota bacterium
GGGCATCGGTGCTGGTCAGTTTTTTTACATATTCCCTCAGTATCGCAAGCTCTCTGCCGTCGCCAATGATTCGGATAGCTACCACCCTGAAAGCGACTGGCTGTGGATGGCTGCGGAAGCCGGACTGCCTGCAACACTGGCCTTGGCAGCCTTGGTGATTGCCGCCTTTTGGAAAGCCCGTGCTGCCGTTTTAGGCGGCAGGGATCGCGCCTTGCGCAGCGCTTGCTTGGTGGCTGCCATGCTCGTCCCTGTCCACGGGCTGTGCGACGTGCCCGGCCACCACATATCGTTGGCTTGGAGCGCCGCCTTGCTCTTCGTCCTCGCACTCCAGTCACCCATGCCCGCCGCCCTGGCCATTGCTCCTCGCCCATGGCCGTTTCGCATCGTCCCTATCTGCCTGCTCGCCGCAGCCGCTTGGCTCGTATTGGCCCAATGGGGCGGTGCTCCGCCACCTTCCCAAACCGCAGCCTCCAGCGCCTTATTTGAGGCGAAGCGACTCTATCAGGAGGACCAAGTGCTGCAGAAGGCTGCGCTGGCCGCTGGCCGTCCCTATCAACCCGCGCCTGCCGAGGACCGCATTGAAAAAGCCCTTGGGATTTTGGCGAAAGTGACGCCGCAGGCCCCGCTGGACCGTGATTTGTGGCGTTACCAAGGGTTTTTGGCGATGAATTTCGACGATAAATACGCCCTCGCCGACCATTGTTTCGCGCTAGACCGCATGCTTGATCCAACCTGGGTTGAGGGACCCTTGCGCCAAGCCCAGTTTTGGGCACCCATCGACGCCCAGCGTTGCGTGGACCTGTGGAGCGAATCCCTCCGCCGCGCCGCTCAACTCGATAGCCTCAAGCCGGGTGGCCAGTGGACAAAAAAGCAAATGCTCCAACGCATCCGGTTGATCGCCAAGGGAAAGCCTGAACTCGAAATCCTCCTTCCGGTCGAGGAATAAGCAGGATTAGAAGTTCCAGTCGTGTTCGTCGAGTTCGCAGACGCAGGCGGCGAGCAGAAGGATGCAGGCAGCGAGGTCATCTTTGTGGCAGGACTCGATGCTCTGATGGATGTGGCGGGTAGGAATGGACACCGCGCCGGCGATCGAGCCTCCGCTGACCATGCGCTGGAGGCTGGCGGTATCGGTGCCACCAGCAGCGAGGATTTCCGGTTGCCACTTGATTTGGTGGCGTTTGGCAGCCCCCTTCATGAATTCGATCATGCGGTAGTCGCAGATCACCGAAGAATCCATCAGCTTGATAGCTGCGCCGTCGCCGAGCCCGGTGCAGCGTTCCTGCGGGGTGGAGCCGGGCACATCATAGGCGATGGTGGTATCCAAGCCGAAGGAGAAATCTGGTTGGATTTGCAAGGCGGAGGCTTGAGCGCCGCGAAGGCCGACTTCCTCCTGGACCGTGAAGACGGCGTAGAAGTCGTAAGCGGGTTGGCGTTTTGAGCGTTTGAGTTCGCGCAGGGTTTCGAGCAAAACAAACACCGACGCACGGTTGTCCAGTGACTTGACGTTGACGCACTCGCCCAACTCCATCAGCGGCGAGTGGCGAGTCACAAAATCCCCAACCTCCACAATCTTGTCCACGTCCGCCTTGGTCATGCCCACGTCAATAAAGTAATCCTTGATCTGCGGCACCTTGTTCTTTTCTTCAGCCGTCATAATGTGCACCGGCTTGGATCCCATCACCCCAAAAATATCCTTGCGGCCATGCAGAATCACACGCTGCGCCGTTAGTGTCTTGGGGTCAAAACCACCCACCGGATTGAAACGCACAAAACCCTTGTCATCCACGTGAGTCACGATGAAGCCAATCTCGTCCATGTGCGCCGCCGCCATGGTCTTCTTGGCCGACGAACGGCCTTTTTTCAGAGCTACAACACTGCCGAGATTGTCGATCCGTACCTCGTCGGCTAGACCCTTTAGCTCAGCCAAAACAAGGGCTCGGATTTGTTTCTCGGATCCCGGCGCACCGGGGGCTTCACAAATGCGGCTTAGCAGGGAGACATCAATGGGCATGGCGGGCAACAACTTATCGGCCCGACCGGGTTTGGCGAGTGGTAAATCTGTGAAAATACCAGAAAGTTTCACGGCCAAAATTGTCGCTTGCCCGGTGGGGGGAGGGCGGATTACGTTCGGCCTATGAAGAAGCGCCTGATGATCGACCTAGCGAGCCTGCCCGAAGACGGCAAGTGCTTTGTGGGCGAGTTGCTGCCGGAGGTATTCGACCTGCCTGCTGGAGACGCACAGGCGGTCGGCCCCCTCGAGTATGATTTGTGGGCTCAGCGCTATGGATCCGAGTTGCTGTTGACCGGTGGCCTGAGCGCGTGCTTCGAATTTACCTGCGTGCGCACCGTTCATCCCTTCCTCCAGACGATCCGGGTCGAGAACACCGCGATTTCCTTGGAAATTGTTAGCGAGGGGGATCTGGATGTCACGGAAGCCTTACGGGAAGAGGTATTACTGCATTTTCCCCTTGATCCAAAATGCGAGAACGGGGACCTTGCACAGGGGTGCGAAATCGATTCCCGATATTTAGCAGTGGACAAAGATGAAGAAAGCGGGCAAGAGACGCCGCTCCGCGCCGAGTGCGACGACCGATGGTCGGCACTCGACAACCTCAAGGACCTCAAGGACCAACCCTAAAACAACTAAAATATTATGGCCGTTCCAAAGCGCCGCCAATCCAAAAGCCGTCAGAAAATGCGCCGTGGTGCAACCCGTTGGCGTGCCCCCATCTTCAAGAGCTGCCCCGAGTGCGGAAGTCGTGTGCCATCGCACATCGCCTGCCCAACCTGTGGCTATTATCGCGGCCGCCAAGTGCTGGACATTGAGGCGAGTTGAAGCGCCCGCTGGTAACAAGCCACAGGTGTTGCGCCGGGATATTCCGGCGTGGTGTGTTGGTGTGTTTTGAAACCCGCTGCAGTAAACGCACATCCCTATGAAATTAGCCTTGGACGCCATGGGCGGGGATCACGCCCCTTCGATCAATATCGGCGGGGCCATGGAGGCACTGCGCCTCTACCCCAAACTCAAACATCTGTTTTTAGTCGGTGATGAGTCAGCGCTGCGCGACGAGTGCGTTCGCCAGGGGCTCGAGTTGCGCGATCCTCGCGTGAGTCTTGTTCATGCCCCGGAAGTCATCGGCATGGCCGAACCCGGTGCCAAAACCGTCCGCCGCAAAAAACTCTCTTCTATCAACGTCGCCATGGACCTGGTCCACGCCGGACACGCCGACGCTTTTGTGTCCGCTGGCAATACCGGCGCTGTGGTGGCTTCTGCTACCTTGAAGCTGCGCACTCTCAAAGGGGTTGACCGGGCGGGGATCGCCACGGCCATTCCCAATGAGTACGGCTTGTGCAGCATCCTCGATGCCGGTGCCAATCCCGAGGCCAAACCGGAACACCTCGTCGCCTACGCGGTGATGGGCACCGCCTTTGCCCGCCACGTGCTGGGGGTCAAAAACCCACGGGTCGGACTCATGTCCAATGGTGAGGAAGATGAAAAAGGCACCACTTTTACCAAGGAAACTTTCAAACTCCTCAAGCTGACCCCCGGTATTCATTTCATCGGCAACGTCGAGGGCCACGACCTGTTTGAGACAGAACTCGATGTGGTTCTCTGTGATGGTTTCACCGGTAATGTGATGCTTAAAACCGTGGAATCGACCGCCAAGGCCGTATCCAAATGGCTCAAGGCAGAGATCACTGCCAGCCCGCTTCGGATGCTCGGGGCCTTGATCGCCAAGGGCGCGTTCACCGCCCTCAAGGAAAAAGGCAACTACGAAACCTACGGCGGCAGTCCCTTGCTCGGCGTCAACGGCGTGGTCATTATCGCCCACGGCTCGTCCTCCGCCCTCGCCGTTCGCAACGCCATCCGCGTCGGTATCGAAACCGCCGCCCATCGCGTCAACCCTCGCATCGAAGAGGCCCTCGCCGCCATTCATACGGCCCCGATTAGCAAAATTTGAAATTTAACGGCAGTTAAGCAACTTCGCGCTTGTGGCAGCGGCAGTGGCGTTTCACTCTGCGGCCGCATGAGTGAATTGATGAACTCCCTTAGCGTCTGCATCGCAGGCACCGGCAGCTACGTTCCCGCGAGGATTCTTACCAACGCCGAGTTGTCTCAGCTTGTGGACACCAGTGAAGAGTGGATTCTGAGCCGCACTGGCATTCGCGAGCGACGCATCGCCGCCGCCGACGAAACCACCTCCCAAATGGCCACTCATGCAGCCCGGCGGGCCCTCGACAACGCCGGCATGAGCGCCGAGGAGCTGGAGCTTATCATCGTGGCTACCATCACACCGGATACGCCGACGCCAGCGACGGCCTGCTATATCCAACAAAGTCTTGGAGCCAGCCGGGCTGTCGCCTTTGATATTTCCGCAGCTTGCTCCGGCTTCCTGTATGCGATGAAAATCGCCAAGCGCTTGATCGCCTCCGGGGCCTTCAAAAATGCCATTATCATCGGTGCCGAGAAGCTTTCCTCGGTGACCAATTGGGATGACCGTACCACTTGCGT
>JBAXCM010000409.1:0-4500 GCA_037141475.1 Verrucomicrobiota bacterium
CCGCTCCGCTCTCCTCTAACCGCCTGACCGGCTGCAATCCCCCCCCGACTTCCTCCATTCCCATGCACTCCCAAAAGCCAGGTGATTTTCGAACAAGCCCCTTGATGCAAAAATGGAGGCTGCCTTACCTGTCCGCCCCGTGCATTCTAGCAGGATTGGCGCTCCTCCTCAGTGGCATCGGGCAGGCATCTAACTGGCCTCAATTTCGCGGACCGACGGCCGATGGCAGCGCGGTGGGCAGGGATTTGCCGCTGACGTGGAGCGAGACCGAAAACATGCGTTGGAAGACGCTCATCCATGACGTTGGCCACTCTTCACCGGTGATTTGGGGTGAGCAAGTCTGGGTGACGACAGGCACCGAAGACGGCAAGCGCCTGTTCGCGGTTTGCTGCGACCGGGCCAGCGGACGCATCATCCACGACACCTTGGTTTTCGAAGTGGACAAGCCTGAAACCATCAACTCACTCAACACTTATGCCACGCCCACGGCGGTCATTGAGGAGGGCCGCATCTATGTGCACTTCGGCACCTACGGCACCGCCTGCCTCGATACTGCCAACGGACGCAAACTCTGGGAACGCACCGACCTGCATTGCAAACACATGCAAGGCCCGGCATCATCACCCATTTTATTTGGCAATTTGCTCATCCTCGACTTCGCCGGCGGGGACGTCCAGTTTCTTGCCGCCTTGGACAAAACCACCGGCAATACCGTCTGGTCGAGCAATCGCTCCCAGGACTTGAGCGGCCTGCCCACTCCCTTGATGCGCAAGGGCCATTGCACGCCCATCATCATCGATGTGGCGGGCCAGCCCCAATTATTCAGCCCCGCATCCCACGCCGCCTATGCCTACAACCCTAACACCGGCGAAGAACTCTGGAAGGTGCTCCATGAAGGCGATTCAGCCGTATTCCGCCCGCTCCAAGGCGACGGACTCGTGTTTTTTAGCACGGGTTTCAGCCAAACCGAGGTCTGGGCGATGCGCCCCAACGGCCATGGCAACGTAACCCAATCCCACGTCGCTTGGAAACACACGGATGATGTGCCGCGAAAAACATCCCCGGTCCTTGTCGGTGCCTTCCTTTACCTCCTGCAAGACGATGGTGCCTTCACCTGCCTCGATGCCGCCAGCGGTAAAATGGCCTGGCAACAGCACCTCGGTGGACAATTTGCCGCCTCACCCGTCGTCTCCGCCGGGCGAATCTACTGCTTCGACCAACGCGGCAAGACAACCGTTCTGGCCGCCAGCCAAACCGCCAACCCCCTTGCCGTCAACCGCCTCGACGAAGGCTGCGTCGCCTCGCCCGCCGCCGTCGATGGCTCGTTGTTCCTTCGCGGCAACTCCCACCTGTACCACATCGCCAAGTAATCTCTCAAACTCACAAACCCGCCACCCACAAAGCGGCAAATATCTTGAAATCAATGACCAGACCGTCGGCCTCGCGGGCCGCCAGCCATGGGCGCAATCCCGCAACCGGCACCAAGTGGACGATGATGTCCTCCCCCCCCGTGCCGCCTCCCGCATGCTCCCGGCTCAGCCCGGTGGCATGAAACAGGTGCAAAAACTCGGACGTCATCCCCGCTGAAGTCGGAGATCTCAGCAATTCCATGACAGACTCCGCCCGGTAGCCGGTTTCCTCTAGCAACTCGCGCCGCGCCGTCTCAGCCAATGATTCGCCGCAAAACTCGGGCTCGTCGCCGACCAGCCCCGCTGGAATCTCAATCACCCGCCGCTGCACGGGAATCCGAAATTGCTCGACCAGCACGATTTCGTGCTCCGGAGTGATCGCTAGGATGCCCACAGCGGCATCCGACTGGGGACGGCGCACGTAATCCCATCGACCGCTCCGATAGAGGGCCAGCCAGCGGGTTTCGAATAGTTTCTCTCGATCTGACATGATTTCAATAAAATGGCTCAAAGAAACAATGGCGCAATGCCGCAAACATCGTTACCTCTGTCCCGCGCTGATGTCCCGCTATAATTTCGAAATCCCTGTCGTTTTCACCCACCGCATCGTTTTCACGCGAAATGCCTTCGCCCCCGAAAACCCCCTGCTCGCCGACATCCTCCATGAAGGCGGCGGCCGACGCGCCTGTGCCTTCATCGAGCATGCCGTCGCCGCCGCTTGGCCCAGCCTCTCCGCCACCGTGGAAACCTACTTCGCAGGACTCCCGCTGAATTTCCGTGGCACCACGGTGCTACCTGGCGGCGAGGCGGCCAAGGCCGATGAATCCCTGGTCCGCCGAGTCTGGGAAACACTCGACCAAGCCCACATCGACCGCCATTCCTACGCCCTGGCCATTGGCGGCGGCGCGTTCCTCGATGCAGTGGGCTTTGCCGCAGCCACCGCCCACCGCGGCGTGCGCCTGTTGCGTTTCCCCACCACCACCTTGTCCCAGGACGATAGTGGTGTCGGCGTGAAATGCGCCATCAATGGCTATGGCAAAAAGAACTGGATCGGCAGCTTTGCGGTGCCGTTTGCCGTCATCAATGATTTCGAGTTCCTTAGCAGCCAGGATCCAGCCAACTGCCGTGCTGGCTTCATTGAGGCCATCAAGGTTGCCTTGGTCAAAGATCCGGACTTCTTCTCTTGGATCGAATCCCATTTGCCGGCACTCGCCGCGCTCGACCCAACCTGCCTCGAAACCTGCGTCGAACGCTCCGCCCTCCTGCATGCCCGCCATATCGCCAGCAGTGGCGACGCCTTCGAATCCGGCTCAAGCCGCCCGCTGGATTTCGGCCACTGGGCAGCCCACAAACTCGAAAGCCTCACCGACTATCAACTGCCACATGCCCCCGCCGTGGCAATCGGCCTGGCCCTCGACACCCTCTATTCCGTCCGCGCCGGCCATCTCAGCGCCACCGCCGGCGAGCGCATCCTGCGGGTGCTCGATGCTCTCCAACTCACCACTTACCACCCGGCCCTCGAGTGGCGCGACGAATCCGGCCGCCGCCAGGTCCACGCCGGTCTGGATGAATTCCGCGAACATCTCGGCGGCCAACTCACCATCCTTCTTTTGCAAGACATCGGGGTCGGCGTCAACGTCCACCACATGGACGAAGCCCTCCTCGACCCGTGCATCGATGATCTACACCTGCGCTCCGCCCAATACCGCTGACTTCCAAAAGTCCAATTTCCGCTTGCCTTGGCCCCCGAGCCCTTTTACCCTCCCCGCCATGCTCACGAACTTACCGCTGTTGTCGTTTTGCTCCATCCTCCTAGCCGCACAGCTCCCAGCTGCGGTATCCCTCCCGGCTGGAGGCACCGAGGCACTCTCCAACGAAGCTGATAGCCCCGCCAAGGAAGCCCTCACAGCCTTCCGCGAAGGCCGTCACGCCAAGGCCATCGAACTCGCCAAGCCCCTCGCTGAGAAAGGCAATGCGGATGCGATCTATCTGATGGGCTATGCCTATGAAACTGGCCAGGGCCTCGAAGCGTCGCGCGAATTGGCCCTTGAGAACTACCGCAAAGCCGCAGCCACCGGCCACAAGGATTCCATCTACCGCCTCTCGTTCATCCTGCTGGCTTCCGAGGACGAAGCCGAACGCAGCCAGGCCCGAGAAGCCCTCGAAAAGGCCTCTAAGGACGATCCTGCAGTGGCCGGGCGCATCCTCGGCGAGGCCTACCTGCGCGGCCGCCTTTCCAAAGAACCCGACTTCGATAAAACCGTCACTTGGTGGACCTCCGCCGCGACCGCCGGGGACGTCCCCTCGTTGCTGCTGCTGGCCCGCCTGCATGAAGGCGTATTCGGTTTCGCAGATAAAAAAGACCTGAAGAAAGCCCTAGGCTACTACACCAAGGCTGCAGGTCTGGGCGACGCTCCTTCCATGGCGGCACTGGGCTCCCGCCTGCTCAACGGCGACAAAGACAACCGCAACGAAAAAGAGGGCCGTGAGTGGCTGAAAAAGGCCATCGACGCCAAAGAATACTCCGCCTTCCTCGCCCTCGGCGATTTCGAGGAAAACGTCAAGAAGGATCCCAAAGCTGCCCTCGTCCTCTACGAACGCGGCAAAGACGCCGGTCAGGTCGATTGCATCCTGCGGGCCGCCGATGCCTACACCGAAGGCAAAGGCACTGACAAAGATCCCGCACGTGGTGCCAGCTTGCTCGAAAACGCCGCTAAAGCCGGTAACCCCACCGCTCACTATCGACTCGCCGTCAAGGGCCTCTCCGCTGACAAACCCGACATGCTCCTCGGCTATGGCCATCTGCTCGCCGCCGCAACCGGCGGCCTGCCCGAGGCCCAAAATGAACTCGGCCTGCTCTACCTCTCCGGCAAACTCGCAACCGCCGACGCCCCGGCCGGCGTCGCTTGGCTCACCCGCGCCGCCCAAGGCGGCATGGCTCTCGCCCAAAACAACCTCGGCGCTCTCTTCGAACAAGGTGCCGGCGTCCCCCAAAATATCGCCAACGCCGCACAACTCTACTCCCTCGCCGCCAACCAAGGCCATGCCGACGCAACCCTCGCCCTCGCCCGCCTTCTCTCTAAAGGCAGCG
>JBAXCM010000410.1:0-4489 GCA_037141475.1 Verrucomicrobiota bacterium
CGGGGCACTTCGTTGGCAAGGATCACCGCGGAGTTCCGGTGATTAGCGACCTGCGTCCCGTGACCGGTTCGCCTTGGTTTATGGTATCCAAAGTGGACGAGGCGGAAATTCTCGCCGAAGTGCACGCCAAGGCTGCCGTGATTTCCCTCATCGTGGGCTTATTTATCTTGCTGGCGGCGCTTTCTGTCGCCTTCTACTATCGGAGGCGTCAATCACGTGTTATGGCGAATCTCGTCGAGGCGGAACAGCGTAAGGTGGAGGCTCTCACCCAGATACGCGAGGACGGGGAGCGTCACCGGATGATCTTGCGTGCGGCCATGGATGGCTTTTGTCTGATCGACGCGCAAGGCCGCATCCGGGAAGTTAACACGGCCTATTGCCGAATGAGTGGTTACAGCGAGGTGGAACTCCTAACGATGAGCATTGGCGATGTCGATGTCGGCCAGAGCGCTGCGGAAATCGCCGCCAACATCCAAAAACTAGTCGCTGAGGGCCATGGGCACTTTGAAACCCGGCATCGGCGAAAGGACGGCAGTCACTTCGACGTCGATATCAGCGTCCAGTACCACCCGTCCGATGTTCTCATGGCGGTTTTCGTCCGCGACGTCACTGCGCAGAATCAGGCACAGGCGAAGATTGTGCGTCTTTCGATGTTCTACTCAGCTCTCAGCGAATGCAGCAAGGCCATTGTGAATTCTACAGATGTTGCCGAGTTGATGCCAAAAATCTGTCAAATGGTGGTCGAGAAAGGTGGCTTGAAGATGGCTTGGATCGGCATGCCCGACGCAGTGAGCGGGAAGAT
Source organism: Verrucomicrobiota bacterium (assembly GCA_037141475.1). GTDB lineage: Bacteria > Verrucomicrobiota > Verrucomicrobiia > Verrucomicrobiales > Akkermansiaceae > Luteolibacter. Next base: position 803 of record JBAXCM010000410.1, read on the forward strand.
TCTACCCGTTGCGAGCTTCGGCGAGGGCACCGATTATTTATCTAAAATTGAGGTTTCAATGGACCCCGGAGAGGCGATTGGCAGGGGACCGGCGGGTAGGGCAATTCGCGAGGGCATCCCGGTTTGGATTTATGATGCCGAAAATGAACCGACTTTCGCACCGTGGCGCGACACCGCTCGCCGCTACGGTTTCAAATCCGGTGGGGTTATTCCATTTCGGCTGGGCACCAAGACCGCAGGAGCCTTGGTGTTTTACAGTGGGATCTCCAAGGTGTTTGATGAAGAAGTCCGTGCCTTGCTCATGGAGATAGCCGATAATATCAGCTTCGCTTTGGATAACTTCGCCGAAGAAGATGAACGCAGGCAGATGCACGCCGAGCTGCAGGTGCTCCGCAAGGCCATCGAGCAGACCGCCAGCATGATCGTCATCACATCTCCCGCAGGCGACATCGAATATGTGAACCCCGCGTTTGAGACCATTACGGGCTATAGCGCCAGCGAGTCAATTGGCAAAAATCCCAATATTCTCAAATCCGGCGAGCAGAGTCAGGCATTCTATCAGGATCTCTGGTTGTCTATCAAATCCGGGCGGGTCTGGCGGGGTGAGTTCCACAATCGCCGCAAGGATGGCTCGCTCTACTGGGAATCGACGTCTATCTCCCCAATTGTCAACAGCAATGGGGAACTCATCCATTTTGTTGCCATCAAGGACGACACCACCGCCCGGAAAATGATGGAAACCAGACTGCTGGAGGCGCTGGACCGTGCGGAGGCGGGCAATCGAGCGAAGCGCGAGTTTCTGACCATGATGAGCCACGAGTTGCGCACACCGCTCAACGGAATTCTTGGTGCCGCCGATATTCTTGGTTCGCCACTAACCGATGCGGAACACCAGGAATGGGTGGACATCATCGACCAAAGCGGTCATGCCCTCACCAAGCTCGTTGATGATATCATCGGCTTTGCCAGCGTCGAAAATGACAATTTCACGCTGAAATCCGAGCCGGTTCTTATTGCTGATCTGGTCAGCCTCTCCAGCAAGGGAATCTCAAAAGCCGCCGCCGACAAGGGTCTTGATTTTCACTGTGAGATATCTCCCGGCTTGCCGCCATTCATCGTCGGTGATCGATCTCGCGTCAGCCAAATCCTGCTCAACCTGCTGGATAACGCTGTGAAATTCACCCTGCGCGGATCAGTGAATCTGCGTTTGGCATGCGCCACTGCGGACGGGCGGGAGTGGCTGGAATTTGCCGTCACGGATACCGGGCTGGGAATTGCGGCAGGACAACTCGACCTCGTTTTCCAGCCATTTACTCAGGTGGACTCATCCATGCACCGCACATATGAAGGTGCCGGGCTCGGTTTGGCCATCGCAAAGCAACTTGCCAGAGTCATGGGCGGCTCGATCAGCGTCACTTCTATTCTCGGCCATGGCAGCACCTTCACCCTGCGTCTGCCCCTGGCTCCCATGCTGCAGAACTGACCCGTCAGTGGAATTCCTGACAATTTTCTTGGCACCGTGGCTTGGGTTGGTAGGGTCCTGCGCTCACAGGTCACCCAATTTCCCATGATATCCGCATTTTGCCAGAACCCGCGACAAACCTGCCGCGTCGCCATTGCCGCACGCTTGGATTGGAGGTCTTGCCGTGCATAACATCATTCGCCAACTCGATGAGAAGCGGGCTCGCGCGGCGATGGGCGGCGGAGCCAAACGCATCGCGGCACAGCACGCCAAGGGCAAGTTGACGGCTCGTGAGCGCATCGAGATATTGCTAGATGAAGGTTCATTCGAAGAGTGGGACATGTTCGTCGAACATCGCTGCACAGATTTCGGCATGGACCAAGAGTCGGTGCCCGGCGACGGAGTCGTCACGGGCTTCGGCATGATCAGCGGCCGACCGGTATTTGTCTTCTCGCAGGATTTTACCGTCTTCGGCGGCTCACTCTCAGAAGCCCACGCCGAGAAAATTTGCAAGGTGATGGATCACGCCATGAAGGCCGGGGTGCCGGTCATCGGCCTCAATGATTCCGGTGGCGCACGCATCCAGGAGGGCGTCGCTTCGTTAGGTGGGTATGCCGAGGTGTTCCAGCGCAACGTGATGGCTTCGGGGGTGATTCCGCAAATTTCGGTGATCATGGGCCCCTGTGCCGGCGGTGCGGTGTATTCACCTGCGATGACCGACTTTATTTTCATGGTCAAGGACTCATCCTATATGTTTGTCACCGGCCCGGAAGTCGTCAAAACCGTCACCCATGAGGAAGTTACCGCAGAGGAACTCGGCGGCGCTATCACCCATACCACACGCTCCGGGGTCGCAGACCTGGCATTCGAAACAGACGTCGAGGCACTGCTGATGGTGCGCCGGTTCTTCAACTACCTGCCACTCAATAACCGCGAGAAAGCACCCCGACGCCAGACGACCGATACCGCCGACCGCCTAGAGATGTCGCTCGACACATTGGTGCCGGATAATCCTAACAAACCCTATGATATCAAGGAATTGATCGTCAAGGTGGTGGATGACTTCGAGTTTTTCGAGTTGCAACCGAACAATGCAAAAAACATTGTTATCGGTTTGGCCCGGATGCAAGGAGCCCCGGTGGGCATCGTCGCCAATCAACCGCTGGTGCTCGCCGGTTGCCTGGATATCAAAAGCTCGATCAAGGCGGCACGGTTTGTCAGGTTTTGCGACGCGTTCAATATCCCTGTCTTAACATTTGTGGATGTGCCGGGCTTCATGCCAGGCACGGCCCAAGAGTATGGTGGCATCATCACTCATGGCGCCAAGTTGTTGTATGCCTACGCCGAGTGTACGGTGCCCAAAATCACCGTCATCACCCGCAAAGCTTATGGCGGCGCTTATGACGTCATGAGCTCCAAACACCTCCGCGGCGACGTCAACTTCGCCTGGCCATCGGCCGAAATCGCCGTCATGGGCCCCAAAGGCGCCGTGGCAATCATCTTCCGTGACGAGAAAAATGATCCGGAGAAACTCGCCGCCCGCGAGCAGGAGTACCGCAGTGCCTTCGCCAACCCGTTCATCGCCGGACGCCGTGGCTACATCGACGACGTGATCATGCCCCACGAGACGCGCAAACGAATCTGCCGCAGCCTCGCCATGTTGCGCAATAAACGCCTCGAAAACCCTTGGCGCAAACACGGCAATATCCCGCTCTAACATGTTTAAGAAAATCCTCATTGCCAACCGCGGCGAAATCGCCTGCCGCATCATCGCCACTGCCCGCCGTATGGGCATCGCCACGGTGGCGGTGTACTCCGACGCCGACCGCGACGCGCGCCATGTCCTGCTTGCCGATGAGGCCATCAATATTGGCCCGCCGCCGCCGCGCGAATCTTATCTTGCTAGCGAAAAAATCCTCGCCGCGTGCTTGGCCAGCGGGGCCGAGGCGGTGCATCCGGGGTACGGATTTTTATCGGAAAATGCCGATTTTGCACGGCAGGTCGAGGAAGCTGGTTTCACGTTTATTGGCCCGAAGTTTGCGGCAATCGCCGCGATGGGCGACAAGATTGCCTCCAAGAAGTTGGCGTTTGCAGCCAAGGTCAACACGATTCCCGGTTGCAATGACGTGGTCGCCGGTGCCAGTGATGCGGTTCGTATCGCTAGGGACGTCGGCTATCCGGTGATGATCAAGGCGTCGGCCGGCGGCGGCGGCAAAGGCCTGCGC
>JBAXCM010000411.1:0-4472 GCA_037141475.1 Verrucomicrobiota bacterium
GCCTCCACATGACCATCCATGAACAGAATGTTGTTTTCCGGGTGCGTTTCCACCACGGAGGAAGGCAGCCCGGTATAAGCGGAAGGCTGGAGATTGAAGCCGTAATAAGGGTTCTTCCGCAAAAAGTGTGCTTACAGAGGGGAAACAGGGTAGATGCTGATGGATGGAAAGCACATTTTTGAAGCGGTTTTTTGGGGTTGGAGACGGATGGGAATACCAAAGCACCAAATATGTCAGGGGTGGGGCCGAAGTTCATCTCAAAGCCCGGAAGGATGCGATCCGGTGTCCAAAATGCGGAGCAGACCACATCGCGTTACACGGCACGCGGGAGCGACGGGTTCGAGGGGTGCCCGTGGGGTTAAAAACCATGACGTTCGTGGTCCATGTGCCGCGATGCCAGTGCCGGGAGTGTGGGGAGTTTTTCGACTCCTCCCCCCTTTTGCCCCGCGAGGGTGCTCCTACACCCTGGGACTCGCTCGTTTCGTCGCCGGACTCTTCCGAATCATGAGCATGACGGATCTGGCCAACCTGACGGGTTTGGGCTGGGATACCATCAAGCGGATTGTGAAAGCAGCCATGACCAAGGAGGCGGCCGATGTGGACCTCAAGCAGGTGAAGTTTCTGGCCATTGACGAGGTGTATTTGGGGAAACTCCACAAGTTCATCACCATCGTCATTGATTGGGAGAGCGGACAGGTGCTTTACGTCGCCAAGGGCCGAGGAGAGAATGCCCTCAGGCCCTTCTTCCGTCGGCTTCGGCGGGCGAAAGCCGCCATCCGCGCCGTGGCGACAGACCTGAGTGCCGCGTATGCCGCCGCAGTGCGCAAAAACCTGCCCTATGCGCTGCTGGTCGCCGACCGCTTTCATGTCATCAAACTGATGAACGAAAAAATCGATGAACTGCGCCGCGCACTTCAACGCGAGGCCGACATCATGGGCCGCAGAGCCATCAAAGGCACCCGGTATCTTTTGCTGCGAGGGCGCGAGAATCTGGCCCCGGATCGACTGCCCGATCTGGAGGAGGCTCTCAAGCTCAACAAGCCGCTTTCCTTGGCCTACTACCTCAAAGAGGAACTGCGGGCGATGTGGAGCTTTACCGACGTCGCTCAAATGTCGTCGTTCTTTGACGACTGGTGTCGTCGCGCCGCAGAAGCCGGGGTGCCATTGCTGGCATCCATGGCGAAAACGTTGCGTGGATTTCGGAGTGCCATTCTCAACGGTTGGGTCTATCCGATCTCGAATGGAAAACTTGAAGGCATCAACAACAAAATCGGAGCCATGCAGCGCATGCATTACGGCCTGCGTGATTTCGAATTCCTCTCCTTGAGAATCCTCACTCTTCATAAGGCTAAGCACACTTTTTGCGGATGAACCGTAATAAGTCCCCGTCCACACCGCATCCATGCAGTAGAATTTTTTTGATGGGCTGTGAACTTGGGACAGCTTCACTCTCAGAGTGACGAATGGGTAACAGAAGCCATAGCTCAAGTTTTGCGTTGGATGCAGCTTTTTCGCCACAGGGCAAATCCAAGGGTTTTTCGGCTTATTGTAGTCGGGCAGATACGGAGCAAGATTCACTTGGATGGTCGGATACGCGTTGCCCGCATAGGGGAGATCGTAGTTGTTATCATTCGCATATTGAAAAACCCCCACGCCGATCTGCCTCAGATTACTGGCGCATTGGCTCCGCCGCACCCTGTCCTGGACCTTTCCAAAAGCGGGGAGCATCATTGCTGCAAGTGTCGCAATAATTGCGATCACCGCCAGCATCTCGATCATCGTGAAGGCTGACCGCTGAGCCTGCCTTGGTGGACGATACATTTAAAAATGAAGAGGCTCAGTTGCCGCGTCTGCGCCGCGGGCCAGGCTGAGAGAATGTTGATTTTGGAATGCTGAATTAGGAATTCCGGCGGCGCCGCAGGACCATGACGGTGGTGAGGCTGAAGGCCAGGAGCGCCCAGGTCGCGGGCTCGGGGACTGCGGTGAACTCCATCGAGTAGCCGCTGATCGGCCCGCTTCCAAAATCCGCCGATTTCGCGAGGGTGTCCACGTTGAACGTGAGAGAACCCGAGTAGAGATCATACTTCACACCGTTGTAGGTCGTTCCGCCTGTCGCGCTGTAGAGGTAGTATTTGAAGGTTGCGCCCGCGATGTTCGATGTGAACGTGGCGTTGTGGTCGGTGTAGAAGCCGCCGGTGAATACGTCATTGGCGGCAAGCGAACTCACATTCAGATACATCGAGACCGTGTTGCCGCTGGTCAGGGCCGCTGAGAACGGAGTGCCTCCCGTGAGGCGCAGAACGTCGTTGCCGCTATTCGTGGCATTGCCCCATGTCGGGTTGGCATTCTTGACCGTGAACTCGAAGTTGTAGGCTAGCCCGCCGGTCGGGTTGGTGGAGCCCGCCGTGAGGATGCCGGGGCTGTTGCCCGGATCAATGCTTCCAGAACCGCCCAGAACCGCCGTGCCCAGATTTCCAGATCCGGAAACGACGCCCGAGTTCGCAATCGCTCCGCCCGAATACGCGGTCGTCGAGTTGTATCGGAAGGTGGTGCCCGATGAAACCGTCACGCCGCTCGTGCTGTTGATGGACCCGGTTCCGCTGACGAGCAGCGTGCCCGAGGTGATCGTGGTTGCTCCGCTGTAGGTGTTTGTGCCGCCCAGGGTCAGCGTGCCGCCGCTCAACTTCACCGCACCGGTCCCGCCGATCGCGTTGCTCACCGTCCCGCCGTAACTGTCTGTCCGGTTGAACTCCAGCGTGGCGTTATTCGTCACCGCCCCGCCACCCAGCGATCCGCTCGTGCCCGCGCTGCCGATTTGCAGCGTGCCCCCGCTGCCGATCGTCGTCGTGCCGGTATAGGTGTTGGCGCCGCTCACCACCCATGTGCCGGTCCCGCTCTTGCTCAATGAAACCGTGCCGCCACCGGCACCGTCAGCAATGGCCGCCGCCAGGGTATTGGCACTCGTGTTGTTGCCGGTCAGCGTGAGTGTCCGCGCGGTGGCGGGCGTGGTAAGCGTCACCGCAGCCGTGTTGGTGAAATTGATTGCCCCGGTGCCGGACGCGTCGAGCGTTGCTCCCAGGGTGCCTACCGTAAATTGGCGGTCGGTGCTGTCGCCGGTGCCGGCGTAACGAAGCGTTGCCGCCGCTGCATTCCCGATGATGAGGTTCGTGGATGCGTTCGAGGACAGCCCGATCGAACTATTGCTCCCACCAGCGGCGAGTTTGGTGACTTCGAGTATGCCGCTTCCAATTGTTGTCACCCCCTTGTAAGTATTCGCGACATTTGACAGGATGACGGTTCCCACCCCTCCTTGTGTAACAGCCGTGGAGGTGGCGCCTGCCGCATCCGTGATCGCGCCGGTTATTGCCAACTTGGCATTAATTAGGGTGGGGGTCAGTGCAAGCGTTTGGGCGCTGCCGCCCGCATTTGCGATATCATGTGTCAGAGTGAGAGTCCCTGCCGTTCCAGTATGAGAAATCGTTTTGGTGCCTGCCCCGGTAGTAGTGATTGTTCTGTTTGAGCTTTGATCCGTTGTGCCGGTATAAGCTATAGTGCCGGAAGAACTCATTGTAATGGTGCCATGCGCCACCGTTGTGGGAGCCCCCAATGCAGAAGCTCCACCGCCCACATCTCCAATTGACGCAAAAGAGAGAGACGATCCTACGCTAATCGGCGCATCGAAGGTATTTCCGGTGTTATTCAGGACGAGACCTGCAAAACCGTTGGATGCACCAACGAGACTTTGCGAAACGGCAATGCCCGCCGCCCCCGAGGCGGTCCCCGTGAGCCGGCCGTTCAACACCAGGTTCCCTTGCTTTGTGGTCGCTTGCCCTCCCGAGGTAATCGTAACGGTCGATGCAATGGTTCCCAAATCCAGAGTGACATCACTGCCAAGTGTCACCGTAAGAGGTGTGTTATTGCCCGATCTGGGAACAATGAGCGAGGTGCCGGTGAATGCGATCGTCCTGGCAGATCCCGTGGAACTGCTGTTGATTGTCATCGAGTTTTGATTCGCCCAACCAAAGTCGAGGGTGGAAAACGTCGTTGTCGCTGAGGAAAGAGTGAGCGTCGTTGTCGAGGTGATGTTAGTAAAGTTTCCTGACACGATTCCCGACGTCCAATTTGATGTGGCGTTGATATCGGCATTCCCCGTGCCACCTGTCGTCCCCAATCCGATCCATTGTCCTCGACCGGTTGAAGCAAACAGGCACGAGGCGAGAACACAGACGAGCGGCAGCTTGGGAGACCATCCAATGAAGCAGCGGGAGGATTTTTTCACGACGGCTGCAACCTGCTCCGAATTTTTGCTACCCCAAGAAATTATTTATGCCTCACGAGTCATTGACGGGGTGGCCGCTTTCGGGTATCTTTTCGTCCATGCCCAACCAACGCGCCCTGGCCGCCGCCCTGGGGCTTTCCCAAACCACAGTGGCACGCGCACTTCGAGGAAGCCCGCAGGTCAAGCCGGAAAC
>JBAXCM010000412.1:0-4444 GCA_037141475.1 Verrucomicrobiota bacterium
CTGGCATCCCGGCCGGTTTTGATAACTCATGAGCAAACGGTCCGGATTGATCTTCGCCAGCCGGTTCTTCGAGTTAGCATCAATCCGCGAGCCGATCCAGCCGGTCAGATGCAGGCGGTCGGGTTGCTGGAACGCCTGCTTGTCGGTAATGGCGCAGGTGATTTTCTCCGGTAAAGGCAGCATATCTTCCGCGCTAACACTGCCTAATGGCATGGCCGCTATGACCATCATCAGGGGAATCCTCATCGGTCGAACATGGTTTTGAGATTCTTGAAATCGATGTTTTAACTATTTCTCAAACGCCTGCAAGTCGCCGCATGATGAAAACGCCTGATTTGGCATGTCGCCGCTAGCCGGCTTGCCTATGATTCGTACGCCGAATACCTTGACCGGGGTCGCCAGCTGACAGGTGAATGCCGCCCCATCACGCAGGGTGCCTGCAGTGGCGGCTGTCGCGGCCGGATAGTCTTTGAGTTCACCTGCATCTTCCCAGGCACCGCCCTTGCTTGTTTGAATCTGAATATGCGGTTTGCCGGCACTGGCATCGAACCATCCACCGTCATGGAATGTCTTGCCATGGATGTAAAGCACGCGGGTGATGGTTTGCGGATTTTCCAATGTCACCGCATACCAATCCTCTGTCGCCAGCTTGCCGTCAAAAGTGACCACAAACGAATGGGCGTCCCCATCATTGATAGAGCCATCCACATTCCCCTGACGGGACCGACTCTCGCTGCCATCCATCAGCACATTGCCAGCGCTGGGTGGGCGAAGAGGCAACCAAACCTTGTAGTTTTTGCCGAGACTGCCTGCATCGGCAAACGAAATTAGCCTGATCTCCTGTGGCTTGCCGCGCAGCATGGCATTGAGGTGGTAAACCCGGGCATTTGGCCAACTCTTGATGGCATCAGGTGCCGCCTCAGGCGCAATCGCCAGCGCTGGCAAATCAGGATTGCCAATGCTAACCGCGTTGAGTTGGAATCCACTCAATGCTAACAATTCATCATCTGCCGCCAGCACCAACGGTCCGTACATGAAGGCAACCTTGCCCTCGTTCTTGTGATCGCCGACTATTATCCGTGGCTCCATCTTGAAATTCATTTCCACCTTGTCGCCCTTGGTCCAACTGCGTTTGATGGCCGCATAGCCATCGCCGCCAATCCTAGCATCCACCGGTTTGCCATTGAGTTTCACCGACGATTCACGACACCAAGCCGGAATGCGTGCCTTGAATGTGAAGGAGTGGTCGGACTCAGTATCCACCGTGATGATGACCTTTCCATCGCTGGGATAAATGGTATCGGTGGACAGAACGACTGGTTTGCCATCGCGCAACGTCAGTTTGGCCGTGCCGGGATCGTAGAGATTGACCACCACGCCGTCGGCATCGACGCTGGTGGCGAAGGTTGGAATGAGGGCAACTCCGCGCGGACCGCTGGAAAGACAGCAATGGCCGTCAATCGATCCGCGGTAGGGCTTCGTGCCTTCCATCTGCACATAATATCCCCATGCACTGCCGTCAGGCTTCTGTGCCCCGAATAACTGATTAAGCACCACATGCTCGAGCTGCTCGGCAAAGCGCGCCTCACCGGTCAGCCGCAGCAGTTGCGCATTGAACTGGAGCCATGTGACCGTCACGCAGGTTTCGCCCACGTTATTGACGTTCGGCAAATCGAAATCGTCATGGAAAATTTCACCGTAACTGGCGGCACCAGTTATATATAGCCGATTGTCAACAATATCCTTCCAGGCATTGAGACAGGCCTCCAGCAGCTTGGAGTCACCCGTGGTACGATATACCTCCAGGATACCGTTGATGCAGGAGAGCATCTCGTAGGCCTTGCCGTTGCCGACCTTGTCTACCCGCTTCAACTCCAGCAACCGTGAGACAATCTTCGGTCCGTTCGGCTGTTCAAATGCACGCAGCATGTACTTTGCAAAGTCCAGATAGCGAGATTCCCCTGTCAATCGATACAACAGCACCATAGGCTCTAACACGCTGCCAGGTGCCATGCCGACGTGATGGCCTGCGCTAATGATATCACGCTTGCCCGGTGCGTCGCCAAAGGTGTTACAGAGCAGATCGGCGACCTTTCTGCAGGCCGGGAGCACATCCCTATTGCCGGTGTAGCGGATATATGTAACCAGCCCTATCAGGTTGTATTTATGTGCCCAAACGTCCCAGTCGGTCCAGCGCTTGTCGTTGGTGTACGTTCCAAGGTAACCATCCTCGAGCTGGCATTTCACCAGTTCGGTGGCGGTAATATCCAGTTTATTCCGCAATTCCGGGTCGCCGGTGTTGACCCAGGCCAACGTTGCGGCATGCAACCATTTGCCGACATGCTCACCATCCCACTCCTGCCCACCCGGACGTTTTCGATAACTGATCAGAAGGCGGTTAGAATCCATCTTCACCAACCGGTTCTTCTCGTTGGCCTCCACCCGTGAGCCGATCCAACCCGTCAAATGCACCCGATCGGGCCACTGGAAATCCTGCCGGTCGGCAATCGCACAGGCTACCTGATCCGGCACCGGCGTCGCTGCATTCGCAAGTGGCATGATGACTGCCGCCGTGCACATGAGTGTGAAAATGTTCCTTTTCATGGTATTCGTTTTACTTTTTGCCCTGCGGAATTCAGACTGACCATCAGCAAAGACGGTCCAATCAGCAGCTGCCTTGACGGCAGCGCACGCATCAACCGGATCGGATTTGACTCCGAGTGACAGCTTCATGCGCTGAATTCAGTCAGGATACGAACACTCTTCAATCACTTTATCGTCAAATAGTGATTTCTTTTGACAAAGAATGTCGGCATTCTTAGGTTTATCGGCGTGCGGGCTGTCTGGCCCGGTTGAATTTGCTCAATTTTCACCAATTTAATGCGAACCACGCTGCGCCATCGGGAGATTTTGGAACTGCTCGACGTGATGGGTGAGCTAAGCGTGCCGGAAGTCTGCTCACGGCTGTCACTCTCGCCTGCCACTGCACGTCGCGCCTTTGCAAAACTTGCCGCTGCCGGGCTGGCAAAAAAAGTCTGGGGTGGATTGATGCGGCGAAATCCAGCCACACTTCCTGGCAATGACATGGTCCCAAGCAGCCTGCGGGAAAACTTAAACGCTGAGGCCAAAGATGCGATTGCACGCCAAGCAGCCATGTTGGTTGAGGATGGCGATGTCGTTGCGATTGACGGCGGAACCACCACCCTGCGCCTTTCATCCTATCTCGCCAACCGCCCGATCCGCATTCTAACCAACTCGATTCTCATCGCTCACCGGATCGAGCAGTTGCGACATGGTCCCAAAAGTGCCGAGGTGTTTCTGACCGGCGGGTTTGTCTATCCCAGATCGGGCTTGCTGGTGGGGCCCCAAGCTGTCGCCAATTTGCGCGACTACCACAGCCGCTGGGCCTTCCTCTCCGTCGGCGGCCTGGATCCGCAGGGCGCGACTAACACCAACCAGCTCGTCGTCGAAAGCGAGCGTGCCATGATTGAACAAACCGAGAACGCGGTCATCCTGGCGGACCATAGCAAGTGGGATCATCGCGACATGATCCGGCAATGCACATGGAGCGAAATTTTCTGCCTGATCACGGATCGGAAGCCGGACGGCTGGATGCCGCCCATCGCACCGGAAAATATCGTCATCGCTCCGCTCGCGAGCTATTGAGTCGGGCGGTTTCAGCTCGCAGGCCATGGGGCCACTAAAGTGCCGGCCCGCAACCTCAGCCGCGAACTTTGGACGGCGGGTGGGGAATTTGGAGTGCGCGGACATGTCCGCACTCCAGATACGCAGCTCACTTCGTCATGTCCTTGAGCACGTTGACTGTCTGTCGCTCCACTGCGGGCGTTTCCTTATCGATTTTCTTCAAGCTGCGCGACTCATTGCAGCGGAAGAACTCGCGCTTGAAATTCCAGGGCAGACAACATAGATGAAATCCGCGTCTTCCTCCCCCAGCGCCCGAAACGCCTTCGGCACCGCTAAACCTCGCAGCCGCAGACTTCCGCGCCTGCGCCACCTACGGCCGACCCAACGGAAAAAAGTGAGCGGTGAGCCTATATGAGCCAATACGCGAGAAAATATTTACGATTTTTCTTGCCACCACCAGGGGAAATTATTCTAACGGCTAGCGAAATTCGATCCTACGGGTCGTCAGCAGTTTCCAGAGAGCTATACCAGCCGCACCCAGCATCCAGGATCACCTTCTTTTCCATCGCCTCGCTAAGACAAGCGGGCATTATCTGTGTGTGGGTCTATCGAATAAAATCACTCTGCTGACTGAGCCCAATCATGTCTATCAGCGGAAACTGTAATTTTGAAGAACCCTAGCCCGAGTTTCTTAGAGGGTTGTTAGAATCCGGCATTTTTGCACTTTTTTGCACTTTTTTGCCTTTTTTCAGGCTTTTTTTGAGACTCTGAAACTTAACTCGTTGATTTGCAACGAGTT
>JBAXCM010000413.1:0-4435 GCA_037141475.1 Verrucomicrobiota bacterium
TTGACCGGCGGCAGTTAGCATCTATAGTCGCAGCTCAAACATCAACCCCAACCAAACCACCATGACCATTAAAGTAGGCGACAGCGCCCCAGACTTCACCCTCGTGACGAAGACCGCCGAGGGCCCGCAACTCATCAAATTGAGCGAGCAAATCGGCAGCGCCAACATCCTCCTGTTGTTTGTGCCGATGGCCTTCACCGGCGTCTGCACCAAGGAAATGTGCGACATTTCCACTGGCATCAAGGATTACGAGGACCTCGACGCCAAGGTGTTCGGCATCTCCGGCGATAACCCCTTCGCTCAAGCCGCCTGGGCCGCCAAAGAAGCCATTACCATCCCCCTCCTCAGCGACTACGAACACACCGTCGCCAAGGCCTACGGCGTCGCCTATGACCAATTCCTCCCAGAGGCCAACCTTATCATGGGCGGCGTCCCCAAACGCTCCGCCTTCCTCATCGACAAACACGGCGTCGTCCGCTACGCCGAAGTCCAGGACCATCCCAAGGACCTCCCCGACTTCGACGCCATCAAGGCCACCCTCCGCGCCCTCTGACGCCACCGGCCACCCGCCACCTCCTCCAAAAAAGCCCGCCAGCTCACCCCGGCGGGCTTTCTCTTGATCTACCTCCACGTCATCAAACACCCGGGTGTCGGCGGTCCCAGTCCGCTCAACCTCTCCCTAGCTTCCCAACAAAAAATCCGACCCAACTCCCTCACACTTGACGGTGGCCTCCCCCTTCCTGAATATGGCAAATGGGGCCTAACATCCATACGGCCACTTGCCAAGCCGCCACTGCTGTGCTTTATCTGGCCATGAGACAAGCATCGCTTCACATCATCGAGTCCCACACCGCCGGCGAACCCACCCGGGTGGTCATTGACGGCGGGCCGGACCTCGGCATCGGCTCACTCGCCCAACGCGCCCAGCGACTGCGCGAAGATCACACATGGCTGCTCGGTGCCGTGTGCCGCGAACCACGGGGCCACGAGGCGGTCGTCGGGGCCCTGATATGCGCCCCTGACGAGCCGGATTGCGTCTGCGGAGTGATCTTTTTCAACAACGTTTCCACCCTCGGCATGTGCATCCATGCCACCATCGGTCTGACCGTAACCCTCGCCCATCTGGGGAAAATCCATCCGGGCATGCACCGCTTCGACACCCCGGTGGGCGTCGTGTCGGCCCATCTGCGCAGCGACGGTTCGGTCGAAGTAACCAACGTGCCAAGCTACCGCCACACCGCGGCCGTGGCCGTCGAAGTCCCAGGTTGGGGGACCGTGCGCGGCGACGTCGCCTGGGCTGGCAACTGGTTTTTCCTGATTGATGGACAAGGGCCGCCAGTGACCTTCGATCACATTGAGGCACTCAATCATTTTGCACGGGACGTGCGCCGCTGTCTCACCCAGCAGGGCATCACCGGCGAGCACGGCGCAGACATCGACCACATCGAGGTGTTCGGCCCTCCCACCGATCCTGCCCTCGCCGATAGCCGCAATTTCGTGCTATGCCCCGGTGGGGCCTACGACCGCTCCCCCTGTGGCACAGGCACCAGCGCCAAGCTCGCCTGCCTCCACGCCGGCGACAAGCTGCGCCCCGGCCAAGTCTGGCGCCAAGCGGGGATCCTCGATACCGTCTTCGAAGGAGCCCTCGAACCTCTGCCTGATGGGAAAATCATCCCAAGGGTCACCGGCCGCGCTTGGATCAATGCCTCTAGCACTTACTTCTTCGATCCCAGCGATCCCTTCCGCCACGGCCTGGCTTGAGTCAGGCGCGTCTGCCGCCACGAATAATACTGCTGACTTAGCAGCCAAAAGCGGCCTCTAGCATTGGATTTCTTGGACCCATGAGTCATTGTCAATGGGTCGGTTGGATCTATCGAGGCTTCGCCTCAGACCGAAGACGCAAAACTTGAAGACACAAGAGAAAACTTGACCTAACGAAAGAGAATTTGGCTATTCAAGGACTCTAGTGCTGCCAGACTTGATGGACCACTTCATTCGTTGAGAAGATTCATGGCTCGGCCAATATCGATGCGCTGGCCAGAGGCAACGCGCGGCAACTCTAACACATCATCCCCTCCGTCCTTCACCGCGAAGGTCACAGGCGCTTCCTGGCCGACTCTCACGGAGTAGTCGCCGACCGCCAATCCGGATAGACTCAGGCGAAGCGGATGGAGCGCTGGATTGTCACTCTCCAACAAGAAGCTGACACCGGAAAAATCCTCTTGCAGAACAATAGGCTGGTTGGCGGCAAAGCGATCCGCTCCTAACACAAGATGCAGTTTCCGGCCAGCGAACACCGCATGAAACCGTCTGCGCACCCCGTCGCGGGGGATGACCTCGATACGCCCGCCACTGGTGCGCTGGTCACCACCGAAACAATAGCGGCCGAAAATTGGCTCGTCAGTGAGCACGGTTGCTGCACTGCGTAACGCGGCGCAATAACCAAGGTCGGTTTCACAGGCGTAATACCATGAACCTCGATGGTGCGGTTGCTCAAGCCAGGTCACGCCTTCGGGCGCTGGCTCGAAACCGCCTCCAGCTGCGCCGTCGTTGGCACGACCTGGATACCAGAAGCCATAGTTTGAGGCAGCCGTGCCGCTGTTCAGCAGGGCCCAAGCACTGAGGCTGGACGCGTAGCCGAGGCGCAGATAGGGTGCTGGATCGCTGGCAAAGTTAAACGCATAATCAAGCATAGCCCAGCCGCCCATTTGCGACATATAGGTGAGCGTGTACGCATTGCCGGCGGAGCCTCGATAGTCGCTGCCCAGATAATAGTATGCTGGTTCGATCGAGCCCCGGCACATAAGATTTGCAGCCATTTGCGTTTCCATGAAGTGACGCGCCTTCTCCAGCGAAAACTCGTGACTTCCGCCCGGCGTGCCTGCATGACGCATAGCGTAAGCAGCCAGCGCGTGGGTCGATTCAAAGCCGGTGGAATCAAAAGCATATTCCGAGCGAAATAGGTCCGGCCGATCATTGACGAAATGCCGGACCTTGCGCTCCCAATGGCCGCGCAGTTCATCGGCTTCGGCCTGCATGCCGGCCACCACAAGGTCGCGAATAAGCTCCTCGATCACCAATTCGTTATAGAATCCCGTTTCGTAGGCTGACCAGTTAGCAATTTCCATGGGCAAGGTGAACATGGCGATAGCCGTGCCATAAGCCCGCCTAAGATACTCTAGCGATGCGAGACATGTGTGAATTTGCGGATGATTCTTCGTCAATTGATACATGCTATGATAGATCAGAATGACGTGCGGATAGTCATACGGACGCCAGAGGTGGAGTTTCCCCTTGGACCCGGAATCACTGCTCTCGCGATTGGTTCTCCAGTCTGGAATGCCATATATGCCATAGGCCAAGGATTCGTCAGTGCGGCGTTGCAAACCACCCCAGACAAAATGTTGGAGGTAATAGTCGAGCGCTTCGACTTCACCCTGTACCGGGAACTGGGCGTTCTTCGCAGCCAGAAATGCCGGTTTGGCCAACCCTGGATCGTCGCAGGACACCTCATAAATGCGCCAGCCTTTGATTCGGTCGTAATTGTCAGGGCCCAGCAACATTTGACTTTCCATGTTCCAGTCCGAAAACAAGCCGTCGTACCACTTATCCGGGTTGCGGTGCTGGCAAGTTGCGATAAAGGCAGCCCGCTTCCGGATGAGTGTCTCTACTGGTTCGGTCGCGAAAAACTCAAGCACCATCTGCCGCCCATCCCCATATCTCACCGTCAGCCGGTTCTCACCCAAGCGCCCAAACTTTATCTGGTAAATTGAGGACTGCTCATTGCCAACCAGCGGGGTGATGCTCGTGTCAGCAGGATACTCGGCTTCAATCGACTGGATCGGCCACCGACTGCTCAATGCGAAACGAGCGCTCAGGTCCGAGGGCACGGTCATGCCCGGCACCACTTGCACGTCAACGCCGCCCTCATCGACTAAAATCCTGCGAACATCGTCGTGATTGTTAGCCCAACGGAACTTGCAGCCGTAATCGTGAGAATCACCGGCCTGGCCTGCTGGGGCGAGGATGAGACTGGTGTGAGGTTGGCGCCAGTGGGTGCCGCGTTGTTTGGCGGCCGCGCCTGCCACAGTTGAATGAATGAAGATGCGATAGGCTGGCTGGCCCTCCCAGTATTCAAAATGGGTGTCGCCGGTGGGCGTAAGCATCAGATAGGGGCCGGCACTCTCAGGGCGCGTCCAATAGATGAAGGATGCATGCCCTGAAATAAAACTATGCTTGAGCACAGCGGACTTACTCTTGCGAAACGACGCATTCATCGGCAACGGTAGCGCCAAATCACCAATCTCGACCCCCACGCCAGAGGTGTTGCGCAGGCCGATCGTCCACTCCACCCCATCCTTCCCAACAACAAACCCTACCCTAACATCAAGCCCGGCTGATGACTCTCCAGAAAGTTGATAGAGCGTCGTGCAGC
>JBAXCM010000414.1:0-4413 GCA_037141475.1 Verrucomicrobiota bacterium
GTATCGGTTTTTGCGGGTGATTCCTTTTTTGGCGAACCATTTTCGGATTTGGCGGCGGCCTGGTAGGAGGATGATCGGTAGTCGGTTTGATAAAAGCCGGAGCCCTTGAAAATAATCCCCGCGCCAGTCCCAAGAAGGCGTTTGACATGGCCAGCGCACGCCGCGTCAGGACAATTTTCCAGCTTGGCATCGTTCATGCTCTGAACCACCTCAAAACGGTTTCCGCATTTCTGGCATTCGTAATCGTATGTTGGCATGGTGCGCAGGGACCGATAGCATGTTTTGCGGATCACGCAAGCGTTGGTTTACCCGTTGCTCTAGCCATTGGGCCCGTGACGTCGCCACGGGCCATGTGACCGTGAGGTCTTGACCGGCAAATGGATTAGGAGTAACTTCGGCGCGTCCCATGAAGGTCTTTAATTTTCCGATTGCCCCGTTAGCCACCATGTCCGTATTGGCTTGTGCCCTAGTTTCTTGCGCGGATCCCCGCCCGTCAGGAGCCGACTATCTGGTTGATGTGGGAGGTTTAGCGCGGCATGATGCATCGGGAGGCCCGCACCATCCGGCCCCCGCGATCCCGGACGATATTTCGTACTGGAGTGGCGATGATGTGGGTGGCAAGCCGCTCATCAAGATCAACCGGAGCGAGCAAAAGGCGTCGTTTTACAAGGGGGGGGTGTTGGTGGGTGTATCGCGCATTTCGAGTGGCAAGGAAGACCACGGGACACCACCGGGCGTTTATAAGATCAAGGAAAAGGATAAGGACCACAAATCGACCATTTACGGGGTTTTCAAGGACAAGGCCACGGGCAGGACGATCAATGACAACGTAGACATCCGGGTTGACAAGGTTCCGCCGGGAGCGGAATTTTTCAATGCGCCGATGCCGAATTTCATGCGTTTTGCCGATGGAATAGGCATGCATACCGGATATCTGCCTGGATATGCGGCGTCTCACGGTTGCGTGCGCATGCCCCATGAGATGGCCGAAAAGTTCTTTGAAAACGTGCAGGTCGGCACTCCCGTTATCGTCGAGTGAGGTCATATTGTCGGGTCCTTTGCCCTCATGTTTTGCGCTTGCATCGGGCGGGACTTTCGATAGTTTCAAGGCCACCCCGAAATCATCAACTGCCATGAACCAATCCATCCATCCCCGCCCGTCGTCGTATCTCATCAAAACTTGCAGTAGGCTGGGTTTTTGCCTGTTGCCACTTGCCATGGTGACGCTGGCCGTCGCTGAAGACCCACAACCGCCAGTGATCACTCCCGGAGCGCTGCCGGGTGCCGCGCCTTCAGACGCCATCGTGCTTTTTGACGGCAAGGATCTATCCAAATTCCGGGGGGAGCGCAGCCCTGAGCCAAAGTGGAAGTTGGAAAATGGTGTGATGGAAACGACCCCGCAGGGTGGCTTGTTTTCGAAGGAAGAATTTGGTGACTGCCAGTTGCACGTTGAGTGGGCGTCGCCAAGTGAGGTGAAAGGTGAGGGTCAGGGCCGTGGCAACAGTGGTGTCTATCTGATGGGCCGCTATGAGATTCAGGTGCTCGACTGCTACAATAACAAGACCTATCCCAACGGCCAGTGCGGTGCTTTCTACGGCCACAACGCGCCGTTGGTCAATGCCTGCCGCAAGCCCGGCGAGTGGCAAACCTATGATATTGTATTTCACGCACCCAAGCGGTTGGCGGATGGCAAGTTGCAAGTCGGTTCCTACACGGTATTGCACAATGGCGTGCTCATTCAGGACCACATTCCCGTAGGCGAGGAAAGCACGACTGCTGCGCCGCTCAACGGGTTAGTTGAGAAAGCTCCGCTCTATCTGCAAGACCACGGCAACCCGGTGCGCTTCCGCAACGTGTGGCTGCGCAAACTCTGATATTTCCCTGGGGCGATTATCTGTCTGGGTGAGTCGCAGATCTGCCGCCGAGCCATTTTAGGATGGTGCGACTCGGTGGCAGGCGGGTTTGATGCGCTGGAGCCTTCATCCAGCCAAACTCGTCACCTATCGTTTCCGACTGGTTCAGATCGCTGAGCCCGACGCGCTCATGGCGTCCAGTAGATGATTGCGTGTTTCGCGTCGCCGGAACAAAACTGGAGCTTTGGGATCCCGTTAGCGGAACACGCCATGAGGTGACGGAGATCCGCTCGGCTAACGGAGTCGGTAACAACCGTTAGGCAAATGTTCCCGTCCGATCCTCGCTTAACAAGGTCCGCAATAATACACTTACCTTGCGGCGGGTGCGGGAAATTCGATTTCCACTCCGGTGGGCCGCGCTGGATCTACGTCCACCGGCGGCCATAGCGCCGCGCCGGCCTTTTGTGCGGCGATTTGGCTTCGGTCGTTGCCGATCCAGCCGATTTCGTTAGAGTTGAGGTCGAGCCAGAGGGTGATGCGCCGCCAATCGTCTGGGCTGAGCGGCAGGTCCTTGTGGGATTCTGTCGTCGTTAGTGTTTTCATTAGGCCGGACGCGCGAGCTCCGAAGTTAGCCGGAGCGGTGCGCGAGCCGCCCAGGCCCAGGGTGTTCAATGGCGTCTCGCCGGCATAACTGAAGGCCCGGTCATTTCTGGCCAGGGAAGCATAACTCATATCTGGCGCGCCTGGATGCTTCGCATGGCAGGCCACACACTGCCGGTCAAAGACGGGCTGTTTGACGAGTTGGATGTAATTGAATGGCATCGCGCCGCTGGACACCTCCGGTACCAACTTGGAAGGAGCCCGGAGCATTGCCATCGGTGCGGCATAGTTGGATTGGGGTTTCCATTTATCCTCATGGCAACCCATGCAACTGAGGCTTTCGCCGGGATGCACATAGGTGGCGGAGCGCATCGATTGGACGGCCATGCCCTTTTCGTCCAACAATTGGAAGAAGATCGCCTTGCCGACCGGAGCCTCACAATAAACACTGCCATCTTCTTCCACCGGCACCACACCCAATGGCATCCGCCCGATCGCATCTGTCGCAAATGAGACTTGCGAGACGGATCCCTTGGTGAACTCATCGTCGAGCATTTGCGGAATGACTTGCACAATGCGCAGCCATTTCACCTTGATGCCTTCCGGTAGCTTGCCCACCGCATCGGAACTGTACACGTTCATCACGCTGATAACGGCTCGCTTGTGCTCGGGCTGTGATGCGCGCTCGCCTTGCCAGGTAAGTGTGGGCAACACCGGCGGACTGGGGCGAGGGCGCAGCGGAAACGCATCCCGCACCCGGAAGCGTTTGTCGGCTGGCTGATGGATCAGTTCGCGATTGCCGAAGCGGTCCAGAAGATAGAGGCCCGAGTTGAAGTTGCACAGATAGAAATCTTCGCTGAGCGGCCACGGCGTGCCGTACGTGTGGGAGCCGCCTTCGACCTCGGGGAAAGCATATTCCGGGGTGATGCGTTTGAGTTGGGCCATCATGCCATCATCCGGCACGCGAGGATCGAGCAACACCAAGGTGCCGGAGAATCCCTCGTGGTGGCCAACCGCTGTGGCGGTGTATTTTTGCGAGCCGGGAATCGCCCGAAATCCCATCTCAACGTCGGGCCGCAATACCCGTCCGTTGACCTGTCCGCCGAGGCCGTAGTGATCCGGCTGCAAGCCCGGAGTCATCGCGGACCAGGGCAGGGGATAGTTGCCATGATAGTTTCTGGGGTCCCGGCCATCTGGAAAACTCTCCCAAAAATGGTGGGCCGTGCCCCAATGGCGGTCCACATAATCCCAGCGGGTATAGGCGATTTTTCCGGAATGAGTTACACTCGGTGCCCACTCGTTGGTCTCATGAAAACTCAGGCAAATGATATCCGATCCGTCAGCCGCCATCGAGTGCAAGGTATAGGTCAGTGACTGTGGGGTAAGCAAGCAGCGTCCAACTCCGCTGCGCCGTGTGGAGGTGAAAACAATGCGTCCGGACGGAAGAAAGCACGGGTCAAAGTCATCGGCGGGGCCATCCGTGAGCTGTTGCAACAATTTTGTTGTTAGATTATATTTGAACAGGTGCCAGATTTCTCCGGCGGTGGTGGCGGCAAACAGCAATTCGTTTCCATTGTAACTGAGTTCCAGACCCGAGAATTTGCCGCTGAGCTCTTTGCCCTGCCATGGACCAGCCGCCACCTTAATCCCGGATAACGGCGTGCCAGGGGTGGCATCCGTCTTGAAATTGGTGATCACCAGGGGGCCGCCACCGTTGCTGTGCCCGTGCCAGATGGCCCGCGCCTGCTCGATGATGCGGGCGTCGCCGGGTTGTTCCAGCATGCAGACGATGTTGTTAAAATCCAGCAACGGGTTGGCAAAGGCGAGATTGCGGCGCAACGCGCAGACGTCGAGAAATTCTTGCCGACGTGCCTCAGCCGGGGCGTTGGCAGTGGCTGCGGCGGCAAGATGCTCGAGTCGTGTAGCGAACCCAGCCAATGTTGCAGCGTCTAACGATCCG
>JBAXCM010000415.1:0-4409 GCA_037141475.1 Verrucomicrobiota bacterium
CCAACCGCCCACCACTCTGGCCAGATGAGATCTCACCCAAATAACAGAGTAGAGTTCAAGGAGGTCATCGCGGTTGGCACGGGGGTCGCTGAAAAACTGGGCGGCGGCAATGTAGGCACGAGGCTCGCCGAGCTTGCCGCAGGCCCGGGCCCAGATGCGAAATGCATCAAAGTCTTTTGAGCGGTCCATCAGGACGCTGCGGGCCTTTTCCCGGGCAGTGCTCCAGTCCCCATGCAGTGCCGCCATCCTCGCCGCCGCGAGATTGCGATCCACCTGATAAGAACGATACGCCCTGTACGCCGGCCTGACGGAGAAGCCCACCCCGAAAAGGAGAACGACGATGCCCGTTTCAAGGATGATCCGCTTGATATCAAGCGTTCGCAACAGTCGGGTGAAATAATTTAGCAATCTCATTTTTCCGAGAAGAGCATCGGAGTTGAGCAATTTCAATTCCCCGGCAGTTAAAAAGAGGGCATGTGAGCAGACAAGCCTCTTCAGTCATGCGCTGCCCCTCAAGCTAAGGATTCTTGGGGACGATGGGCGGCGGTTACAACCGCGTCAAAATGCCGCGTTCTTGCCGCTATTGCTGGTGCGGTTGCGAAGAAGCAGCGCGGAGGCCAGCAGGCCGCCAAGAGCCAGCGTGCTCGACGGCTCAGGTACCGAGGATATCTCAGACAAAAGCACGCCTGGCACAGGCCCAGTCTCGCCGGGCGAAGTACCCCATCCTTGCGCGCGAACCGTCCAGTTATCCGATTCAAAACCATAAGAACTTCCAGGCTCGCTAAAAACCACACTGGTGAACTTCGTCCCGTGCAAAGCGTAGAAATTCAAGAAGGCAAAAGGCTCGGATCCATCTTGCCTCCCATCCACTGGGTTTCCAAAGTAAGTGCCAGGAAGCAACCCAGGAAGGGTGGCCGTCGTGTATTCCGCAATCTTTGTTGGGCCGTCATAGAATGTTAAGGTATTGGCCGCGTCCCCTGCAGACCACCAGATCCCGAAGTATTCCGATGGCGCGGCGAGCGCAAGTGTCGTCGTTGAAACGGCATTCGCGCCACCTACAGCATACTGAGATGGTGAGCTTTGAACCGCATAGTACCCACCCGCATTCGGATAATTGGCCCCGCCGTAAGGGTTCGCATTCTGCAGATAAACATGATCAAGCGTGCCAATCGTGCCCTGTGTAGGGTCTGTCCATGTTAAATTGGAATAGGGTTTGGCACCTCCGGTTGCCCCCACGGAATCAAAATCGAGCACTGCGGTATTAGCCAATGTGGATTTGACATCTGCCGGTGCTTCCGCATAGGTGACCACCAAACTTGCGTGGATCGGCTGCGCGGCCACGAAGGCGGCACACGCCAACAGAAGCCTGGGACTCAGATGTCCTTCCATTGTTAGACGTAACTGCCCAACAAGCCCTTGTGCAAGGAAGGAAAGATGATTGATTTTCATAGGATAAAACGGGGACTATGGTGGGTGGTCATTTGTCTGCAGATCCGATACAATCGCGAAAAGTTGGCTGACGGGGGTAAAATAGTTCCTGTGAGCCATTTGTCAAAAAATTTTCCGCAATCTTCTTGGGAAGGCGGCAAATATCGTTGCGCGGCCCATTTTTCGGTTCAGCGGCAAGTGGAGATCGATGGATCCATGCAATCTTGCGTGTATGTTGCAAGCATAAATACGTGCGAAATTCAAATGTTTTAATCTATGTTTGTCTAATTATTTATTTGAAGCAGCACTATTACCCAACACGACAGATCAGCCATTGATCTGCAAACGCCATTAACTGAAAGCCATCGCCACCAACGTGCGGTTGTCAGGTTGATTGAGCTTTCAGCGGGTGCCTCAGCGATTCACATCACCAAGTGATGACATAACGCCCGGCCTTTGGCATGCCGAAGCGGAGGATGAGCCGGCTGTCATCGATCGTGGTCTCAAGCGGGCCGAGGTCGGCGCTTGTGCCTGCGGCGAGGGCTTGGACGTGGACGTGGGAAAGATTGGCTTGCGGAGCGAGGGCCTTCAAATCAAGACTGGCCCGAAACACCCGCCCTCGTGGATAGGGAAACACAGTCAGTTGCTTTGGCTCGCGCCGGATCATCAGCGCGCCGTCGGTGGCCACCTTGCCGAAATCGATCCAGGTTCCTGCCGGATGAGTGTGTGCCGCAAAATCAATCGGCTGGGCAGCGGCGACACCAGCCTCTGCCACCGGATTCTCTCGGCGGATGCCGGTGACTTTCCCGCCCTCCCGATCTAACACTAGTCTTGCCAGTCGCACCCGGCCGACGCGGTCGGTGAGGCCGGTGAGGGGCAGTCGCTCGCCCAGGTAGAGGCCGATCGTCAGGTCGAACCAATCGTGGTCGGCCGGGATATCTATTTCATACGGGCCGTCGATGATCACCTCGCCGGGCTGCCATTTGCCGGTGGGTTTGGCCAGCGGGTGATCCTGTTGGAATGCGATATGATCGGGGTTGGTGACATCCGGATGAGTGCCATGCACGAAACATTGATACTCCCCACCCGCAACCTCGCCAACCCGCCATTCGTAGGTGACGCGTACACGCTTGCCGCCTAAATAGGTGAACTCCTTCAAGCGCGGCTCAATATCGCGCTTCGTCCGCCGCAGACCCGGATCGAACCACGTGCGAGTATCGGCAAAACAATACTCCGGACAATCCGCAAAATCCGCGATTTTCCCACCGATCAACTCGGTCGCAACCCAGGTGTCCGGTCCGGCAGCAAGGAACCCCCACTGCGGCAGCACCACCGCATCACGCCCCGGCACCCCAACAACATTCCACGGTTGCGCACTCCAGTTGACCCATACCGTTAGCCCGTTGTCATAGCGGACACGCTGGCGGGAGGTGTCACCACCTAACAATGCAAGCCCGCCGGGCACGAAGCGGCCTGCCACCTCATAGCGGATTTCCACGGCTTTGGCGTTGCCATACAAGCGCTGGACGGGATGCATCAGGTGGTGCTCGCGGATGATGGCCTGGACATCTGATGTTAGGGCGTTGCCGATGAATCCGGCGTGGCCGTATGCAATCTCCATGGCGCGATACTTATCTAACTGAAGCACACTACCGGCATTGATTCCCCACTGGGTTTGCTCACCGCTGCGCAGCCAGCGTTCGTAATACCCCATGCCATGATTGACCATCTGCGGGTGCAGCTTGAGCAAGTCAAACTCTAGCAACGGCATGTGATCTTCGCCGCCCTGAACCTGGGCCTCGACGCCGTCACAGCGGCCCGCCCAGTAGAAATGATTGGCACCCTCGCCAAACAGCGGACCTCCGTGGGTATCGCGCTCAAACTGGAACAAATCGACGTCCTGAGCCACCTTGAAGCGTGCGAGAGCGGCGGTTGACAAGCCGTTCTCATGATCGAGTTGGTGCCAAGGCGGCACGCAGGTATGGACGTCCAGATAGGCGGCGGTGGTGCCGTAGCGTTGATGGGCTGCAGGAGAGTTTTGGCGGGCGAAGCCGAGTGCCCGATTGCATTTCAACCCATAACTCTGCACACCCGTGCCTGGGTTGAACCACGCCAAGCTGGGCTTGCCATCAGCTTGCAACACCCTTGCAGACGGATCATAGGATGGCGCATCCGGATAGAGGTCAATGTAGTTCTCGTGCAGCGCCCACAGATACCCACAATCCCGGGCTGCCTGACCGTAAGCCCGTAAATCGTCCTCGCTGCCGTAAACCGGGTTGGCCGGCAAATGATCGGGCAACTTCACATCATATCCGAAATGTTGCCAGTCGTGCTGGATGATCGCCAAATGATCCACCCCGTTGTCCTTGAGATCGCGCAAAATAGCCGTGTCTCCAGCATAGCGCCCGCCATGATGGCCCCACACGTCCAGCATGATGCGCGGCGCCAGTTGGCCAATAAAGGGCGAGGGCGGATTGGGGATGTTAGGCAACACCTCTGCCAACTCCGGAGAAACAGCGATGTAACCGGATTCCCACAATGGTTGGCGCGTGCCGTCGATTTTCATCTCATAAACCGCCCCGGCTTGTGGACACCGCGAGGAATTCGACACCGTCCAATCGAGGTACCGGCAAATGAACACACCCTGAGCCGATAGAAACTCGGTCCGGCCTGCCAGATAGGGAACATCGACCTGTTGGCGCAATCCGGCCGCCGCCTTGCCTAGCGTGAACGAATCAATCACTGGTGTGGTGCAGCGTGCCGCCACCCGCAGGGCCTTGCCCTGAATTTGATAGATCCACTCGATCCGCAGCGCCCTTCCATCCACTTGGTATTCCCACTCCGCCACCAACTCAGCGCCGCGCGGAGTGATGGCCACCAAGCTGCCATTATCTAGCAAGCCGTTCGCCCCGGCCCCCCCGCCACTTGCCGGGCAAAACGGCGCGCCGTCGTCGATGGCAACCGTGAAGTCGTCGAGCGTT
>JBAXCM010000416.1:0-4391 GCA_037141475.1 Verrucomicrobiota bacterium
CCCTTGACCTGCACGTTGACCGATGCCGCTTCCAACTCCTGCGGCAGGACCACCCCGGCGGCGATTTCATTGTTGAGTGCATCCGCCTGCGCCAGCCGTGCCGCCAGTTCCGCCGCCGGCACAATCTCGGTGCTCTGCTGGAAATTCGGCGCAATCACCGGAAATTTCACCGGAATTTTTTTGCCATCCAACACAAACCCCACCTCAAACTCCACTGCCCGGAAGTTCGTCTCATCAATCACAATTCCCTTTTCCTGAATCTCCCCCAGCGACAACGGCCGCGACGTCACCCGCGAAATCAGCACCTCGTCAAACACGTGCACCGTCACCGAAGATGGCAGTCCCTCGAGCACCGTTCCGCCATCCGCTCCGGTCAGCCGAATCCCATCCAGCGAATAGTCGCCGACCAAGTTGAGCGGCGGCAGCAGCAGCGGCTTTCCTGCCTCTCCCACCAGCCGCCGCGCCGCAAACGACGGCCCGCGAAGCGTCGCCTCCACGTAGGCCCCGGTCGGTGCCGTCGCGCCTACGAGATTGGCCGCAATCGAGCCCGCGACATTCTTGGGCACCGACAGCACGGCCGGCGACACCTCCAGCGAGCTGCCGGCAATCTTGTAGTCGAGCGTCGTGAGGGGGGCGGCAGTGGCCGGCGGGCAGGCCATTGACCATCCCCACATTGCCGCAGATACAAATCGGGTAGCGAGTGTTTGAAATTTCATTTGTAGGCACCTTTGAAATTTCACTCAATTGCCATCCACACCCCATTCACCTTGGAGAAATAGATTGCCATTTCATACGAAACTTCCGTCCCGGAACCTACAATCGGCGCAGCGCCAGACTTCTCGACGCGGATTAAGTTGAGCCCTGGAATTTGCGAAATGACAAGATCTGCCGCAGCCAAAGGCTGCAAGCTGAATCCATCCGACGCAAAGAGTTTCTGAAAAATCCCTTTGGTGGCATCTGCCACGGCGCTTTTGGTAGCGCCCATCGCAGTGGCCATCCGGTCGTATTTGAAATCCAAAATCGCCTCAACCGAGTCCCAGTTTTGCGCCTGCAGCGCGTTACGCAGGTTCAGCACCGTCTGGCGGATGGTCTCGACCTCGCCGGCAGTCGGCGCGACGGCTTCCGCCTGCCATGGCAAACTTTCCAACGGTGCCAGCGGCAAATCTAGGGTCACCGAGATGGTGGTGGTACCCCCGGTCCCGGCCCGATAATTCACCTCACTGGTCGCATGTTTGAACTGAACCACCCCGCCATCATTGGCTCCATTGCTCCGCAGCATCGCCAGTGTCCTCCCAGCACTCACGCAGGTCGTGCGTGTATTCGGTTCATCACCATTGGTGTCGCTCAGTCGCTCAACCTTCAAGACCGAGGTCTCAGGTCCTCCGACAGTCTCCTTGCTATAGATTTCTGCGGAAAATAAATGACTTGGCTTAAGTGTCCCATCAAGCGCCACCATCGGTGTGGCTTGCAGGATGATTTCGTTGCCGCCTCTCTTCAGAAATCGGCCAATATTGCTGCTTTCAGAACCTTGATTGCCGGTCTGCGGAATGCTGTAAAGCGGAAACCCGTTCACGACGACACTTAGGTTGGCATCTTCTGTGACGAAATTCGCCGTGTTATAAATGGGCGCCTGCCCCACTGCCAAACCCGGGAGCAAGACCCACCAACCTACAGCACTCAAACACCAATGGGAAATTCTTTTGAATTGTTTCATATATATATTTAGTTTCCTTTAATCTCCACCCAATAGAATGTCAGCTTTAAAAATTTCTCTTGGCGGAAATATTTGGACCGGCTTTTGGATGATCTTCCCACCTGGGAACTTGATTGCAGCGGTGGCCGTTAATCCGTTAAATCCGAGCGTGAAATCTCTGATCTTAAAGGCACCCTTCGGTGTTGGATCCGTTTCACTGCCAGGTGCCATGCGACCGCTGATACTCACACCGGTATCGGCAGCCAAACTGACTTCCCAAGGAACAACTGGGTCATCATCGACGGCCTTTAGCAAGAAGCCAAAGGTGAACTTTCCGCCGAGAGTGCCGCCCTTGAAATTCCAGAGCACTCCCCGTCCCGGCACTTCACTCCTTCGGCCTGCGAAGCTAACGGAAATACTGCCTCCAACCGTATTGAATGCTTGGATTGGCACATATTTGGTAAGGGGAAGCAACGGCCCTGGCAAAGGGACGGGAAACTCCCCGGCCAGTCCGATCAGTGGATCCAGTCCAGCCGCAACCTCCATGCCGTAATATGCCGTGTTGCCTGTGCTTAGTTCATGCCACTGCCCGGAAAATGCGAGGACTCCTTTCATATTGAGAGTGACGCTTGAACCGTCAAGCTTGAGGAATTGATTTATCCTATTTTGCAGCGGCTCAAATTTGTGTTTGATGAAATCAACGTCGAATTTCCCCTTGACTGCAATTCCAGAATATATCTTAACCTTAACGGATTTATCCTCGCAATAATAGATATAATCTTCTGTGGGTAGTACTGCTAGACCTAGAAACGCCTCCAGCGCACCATTTTGATACGTCTTTCCGTCAATATCGACGGTTTGACCGGCCAGCTGTTCGATGGCCAATTCAACCAAACCAGGATAGGGAGGAAATTCGATGTTTTGCGAGAGCCCCCCATGGGCAAAGGTGCTCGGCGCTGCGATTGTTAGCGCTTTTGTCTTTTGCCACACCGGATAGTCGTTAGCCATTGCCACCCCGGTGGGGGATACATTGGCACGCAGAACCATCAGGGGCTTAAAGTCTCCGAAACGATCAGTAACGGCCTTACTCATACTTGTTGGATCGACGATTTCGAGTAAGCCGTCTTTTGATAGCCGCTTTGTGGCGGTGTACGTTGGAACCACCGCCTGGACGCCAAGGCTAACCGGACCCTGGCCTAGGGCAGCGCCGAACAAATCACTAACGGAAGGAGTGAGGCCCGACGTGATCATCGCGTTGAGTTGATCCAGTCTGAAACTCGTATTGGCCAATTTTTCGGTGTTTTCCACGCTCAGCCCCACAATCTGCGGCGGGGATGGCAGGGACTGGCCAAAAAATGCAGCATTATTGTTGGACACAGAGGCAATGTGATTGATATCTCCAGCCACAAAGGCATGGGCGTTTGTGCCCAGAGCGCTCTTGCGGTAAATCACAAGCGTGGCTTGCGGCGAAACCAAACGCCTCGGATCCAGCACCAACATGTTGTTCGCGCAGGCGAGATAGAGCAACCCGTCGCCGCCTACGAGGATCGATTGTGGGAGCCCATCACTAGCTGGGATCGTGACCGTGTTCGCTAGCGAGGGATTGAGACGGTTTCTCAGGTCCAAAACGAGCAGCGTGCCGTTGCGCAGCGAAACGAGAGCAAGATCGCGCAAGGCTCCAAGTCCATCAGAATCTAACGCTTGCCCAAGCAGCAGTTTGACGCGAATTGGCTCCGCCGGCAAATCCACCGAACTGACCGCGCTCTGGCTGTCATTGAGAGTTTGGCCCGGTGCTTTGAGCAACCAAAACCGGGGCGGCTTGCTGCCCGATCCCTGTGAGACGCCAACCACGTATTGCCCACCCACTGCCATATCAAAGTCAACGAGCTTATTGGTGCGGGCATCTTCGGCAGTCAACGCAATGGCCTCGACTGCCCCCCCGTTGACCAAGCCAATGCGCGGAGCGCTACCGGCAGGCATCGGCGGCTTTTCGCCTGCTTCCAGTTCAACGTAGCTGCCATCACCATCGAGATCAATCCCGTCCAGCGCATACGATATCAAGTTCTCATAGTAAAGCGGACTGTGCACCATGAGCAACAGCTGAAGGTCAACCTGAATAATTGAGTTGGTCAGGTTGGTGGAATCGGCTCCAAATACCAAGAGTCCCAACCGCGGTGGTGCCCATGCAAGTTTGACGGATAGAGCTGTGCCACCAAGACCGAGGCTGGTGCGTGCGACAGATACAGGCTTTTCCGGTTGGGTGACATCGATAATATCCAGCCATGGATCCTGCCCCAATCCAGCCAATCCTCCGACAATTGCGATCAAATGCTTCTCAAGTTTCTCTGAGTTGGATGTCGTTACAGGATAAGGGACATAGGGGTTGGTACAGCGCAAATATTTATATATGCCGAGATCGACAATGTCGCGTGGGAAATCAAGCAATTTAACCTTCCCGACTTGGGAGATCGGCTTGTTGGCGTTGGTCTGAAAAACCTTCAAATAGGCATTCCCATCGACGCCATCACAACGCTCCAGGGCGTATTGCATGTCGGCCCCTCCAACCATGCCGACTGGTTGATTGATCTGCGGATAGTTTACCGCAGTGCTGCTGGCATATGTGAATGAGAACGCATAAGACTCCTCAACAGTGGGGAGTTTCGACTCACGAGGCTAGGCGGAACCCCTCTGCCCTGTC
>JBAXCM010000417.1:0-4361 GCA_037141475.1 Verrucomicrobiota bacterium
CTCGCTAAACTCTTTGATCATGACCAGGTAGTCGGCAATGAAGTTAGGCTTGCTGTTCTTCCAAGCCAGCGGCCTGACGTCATTGGTCCCCAGCATGATCACCACCACATCCGGATTGAATTTTTTCGCGTTCAGGTAGTACTCGGTACTCTGATAGGCACGCAGGTACGTGCCTCCGAGGCCGAAATTGCCCACCTGACAGGTGCCGCCGAGCATTTTGGAGATCTGATCGGGCCACGACATGCCCTTGGTGACGCCGAACCCGCCGGTGATGCTGTCGCCCACGCAGGAGAGCTTGACAGGCATGCCGTCCTTGATGGCTGGTGCAATTTGAGCAGCTAACTGGGATGCTGCGGCCATGGCGAAGCCCAGCACCAAGGCCAGCAAAGGCTTCATGGCAGACGGACCTGAGGGCGGGCAAAAGGAATTTTTCATGATGTGTGTTGTTAGTTGGAACAGTGAGTGATCTTCCTACCACTCATCCGTGCGGAATGGCGAAGCTGGCAGGCCTTCGTTGTTATACAAATTGCAGCCGTCGGGATTGGACGCGAACGCATACCGGACCGCTACTGGCTTGGGAACTTCAGGCGATGACACCACCACGGTCTTGCCATCAATAAGCGCATCCGCCCACACCCATTTCTTGTTGTCGCCGGCAATGGCGAATTTCTGCAGCTTGCCATGGGGTTCCTTGACCACCGGGTCATAACCATTTTTCGTTGCGACGATTAGACCTGAGCCAACACTATCGAAAATGATGCGGATCCTGCCACTTTCAACCCTCATGTCTTTATACAGCGGGCCGCTGTAGACGAGATTCTTCTTGCCATAGTCCTTGGCCAATGCCCACAGCGACAGCCGTTCGCCGACATCTTTTTTGTTCTTGGCATGCACATCGCCAGGATTGCCGATATCGGCAAGTTCGATGGCGACCGCCATGCCAGTATTGGGGACTACTAGCGATTTCAACTGTGCCATGCGCAGCTTGGCCCAGCCGCCATCGTCGGCTCCCGGATTGTCAGTCGTATTGCCGTAATTGGCGAGCTGTACGAAATAGAACGGGAAGTCGCCCTGATTCCAGGCCTTGCGCCAGCTGGTGATGAGGGCGCGTTGCTTCGGGAAATAGGTGTCGGCGTTGCTGCAGTTCGATTCACCCTGATACCAGAGGACCCCCTTGATGGCGAACTTGCTGAGCGGATGAATGTAGCCGTTGTAGAGGCAATTCCAGCCTTGCGGCGCGTTGTTGGAAATAGGATGTGGTGACGGGAGTTCAGCAGGAGCGGCGGGCATTTCAACTTTGCCGCTGAGCGCCATTTTCGTCTCGGCGATATAGGCGTCGAATTTCGGCTGCATGCCCGCCAACTTATCGAGATATGTTTTAATCTGGTTATCGAGGGTCTCCTTGTCCTTGGCCAGTTCGGGAACCATGGCCAGCCCCGCATACGGGGTCCACGGCTCGATGGCAGTGCCGCCCTGGGCGCTCCGGATCAAACCGATTGGAACTCCGGTCTCCTGGTGCACCTTGCGTCCGAAATAATAACCGACCGCCGGGAAATCCTTGACAGCCTGGGGTGTGCAGGGAGTCCAGGGAATACAACTGACCTCTGTGCGTGGAGTAGACGACACCGTGCCGCGCATTTGAAACAGGCGGATCAGCGGGAAATCCGCCTGTTGGAGATCGTCCGGTCGATTACATGCCCCCAGCACCCATTCCATGTTGGATTGGCCGCTGCAAACCCAAATATCCCCCATGAGGATATCGTTCAGCGTGAGCTTGTTCTTGCCGGAGACGGTCATAACCGCGGGGGTTGTCGAAACCTTCATCGCGTCGAGCTTGACGCTCCACTTGCCACCCTTGTCGGTCACCGCCGATTTCTCCTTGCCGGCAAATGCAACGGTCACCTTTTCGCCGGGCTCAGCCGTGCCGTAGACCGGTACCGGCATATCCCGCTGGAGGATCATGTGATCCGTGAAAACCCCGTTTAGAGTCACGTCAGCATGAGCCGACAGCGGCGTGAACGACAAAACCGTAAATACTATTAACTTATTCACGTGATATATAATTATTTATCGGTTGCGAGATATTTGCTGAAGAATGCCCAAACACCAAAACGGCCAGAGAAAGATATTTGACAAGCGCCGGTATCATTCTTCCGGCAAGCCCGTGATTGGATTCGGTGTTTTGATTCATTGAGTGCAAATCCATTTTCGTTAGAATGAATGGCGCCTATTTAGCGAACGCCTGCAATTCCGCGCAGGTGGAGAGCGCCTGATTCGGGTTGCCGCCAAACGACGGCTTGCCTGCGACCCGGACGCCAAACACTTTCACCGGAGCCGCCAATTGGCATTGGAAGCTTTCGCCTTCCTTGAGCGGGCCGGGGTCTCTACCGGTGGTGGCTGGATAATCCTTCAGTTCGCCGGCGTCTTCCCATTCACCGGCCGCTTTGGTCTGGATCTGGATGCGTGGCTTGCCATTGGTGGTATCGAACCACCCGCCGACGTTGAGGGTCTTGCCATGCATGAACACCACGCGCGATATGATCTTCGCTTCTTTCAACGTCACCGCAAACCAATCCTCCTTGGGCCAGGTGCCGTCGCTGGTGTTGGCAAAGGTGGTTTCGTTTTCATCGATGATCGAGCCTGTGCCATCCCCCTTGCGCGAGCGGCTCTCGGTGCCATCCACCAGCACGTTGCGGCTCAGCGGCAACCAGATCCTATAACTCTCATCAAAGCTACCCGCATCGGCAAACGTCATGAGGCGGATCTCCTGCGGCTTTTCATTCGCGATGACGTTGCAATGGAACACCAAGGCATGGGGCCAGGTTTTAACTTTCCCGGGTGCCGGCTCCGGCTTGATCGCTAGGAATGCCAGATCCGGCTTGCCGATGCTGATCGCCCCGATTGGCATTCCTTCCTTGCCTAGGGTCGCCTCATCGGCCGCTAATGCCAGCGGGCCATACATGATGGCGATTTTGCCAACGTTGGAGCGCTCGCCAGTAATGATCCGCGGCTCAAGCTTGAAATTGAGCTCCACCTTATCACCCTTGACCCAACTGCGTTTGATGGCGGCATAGCCATCCTTGCCATTTTCCACCTTCACCGGCTTGCCATTGACTTTCACCGTCGATTCACGGCACCAGTTTGGGATGCGCGACTTGAACGCGAAGGAAGTTTCCGACGCGGTGTCCACCGTGACGACAATCCTGCCATCGCTCGGGTAGATCGTTTCGGTAGTTAGATCAACGATCTTGCCATCACGCAAAGTCAGTTTGGCCGTGCCGGCGTCATAGAGGTTCATCACCACGCCGTCGGCATCAACGCTCGCGGCAATGCTCGGAATCAAGGCCACGGCGCGCGGGCCGCTGGACAGGCAGCAGGTGACGTCTGGGGTGCTATTGGAGTTATAGTAAACCTTCTTGCCTTCCATCACGGTGAACACCGCCCAAGCTGTGCCCGCCGGCAATTGCGCTGCAAACAAATGGTTAAATACCGTGTTTTCGAGTTGTTCAGCAAAGCGGGCCTCACCCGTGAGTTGCAGCAGATGCATATTGAGCTGGAACCAGGAGACCGTCACACAGGTTTCTGCGACCTTATTGGTGTTAGATAGATCGAAATCATCGTGAAAATATTCGGCGGCACTGGTTGAGCCTGAGAAGTAAAGTCGTTTGCTGACGATGTCCTGCCAGGCATTCAGACAGACCTGCAGCAGTTTGGGGTCACCTGTGGTTCGATACATCTCGATGATGCCGATGATGCAGGAGAGCATTTCATAAGCCTTGGCGTTGCCAACCTTGTCCACACGCTTCTGCTCCAGCAGCACCGAAACGATCTTCGGCCCATTCGGTTGTTCCCAAGCACGAATCACATATTTCGCGAAATCCAGATAGCGCTTTTCGCCCGTTAGGCGATAGAGCTGCACCATGGGTTCAAGCACGCTGCCCGAGGCCATTCCGACATGGGCGCTGGATGCATTGATATCAAGTTTGCCGGGTTCATCGCCAAAAATTTTGCAGAGCAGGTCACCCATCTTCTGGCAGGCAGGCAACAGTTCCTTGTTGCCGGTGTAGCGGACATAGGCAATGAGACCGATGAGATTGTATTTGTGAGTCCAGACGTCCCATTCGGTCCAGCGGGCCCAAGGTTTGCCATCGAGGTTATAGGTCCCAAGGTAACCATCCTCTAGCTGCCATTTCACCAAGCCCGTGGCAACCTGGTCCATCTTCTTGCGCAGCTCGGGATCGCCGTTGTTGACCCAGGCCAGCGTGGCGGCATGCAGCCATTTGCCGATATGCTCGCCATCATACGACTGGCATCCCGGCCGGTTTTGATAACTCATGAGCAAACGGTCCGGATTGATCTTC
>JBAXCM010000418.1:0-4349 GCA_037141475.1 Verrucomicrobiota bacterium
ATCTGACAACCGCCTGCAAACCCGCGTACTTTCGAGACTTTTGACGCTTTAGACGGTTTTGAAACTCTCCGCTGCGCACACACATGCGCGCACACATGCGCATTGATATGAATATGGTCTAAAGTGAAAGAAGTCCATAAAGTACGCGGGTTTGCAGCCGGTTTGCTCGAAAGCAGGTCGGTAGCAGGTCGCAAGTTAAGCGGGTAAATTGCGCTCACTGGGGGTCTCCGATCGCCTGCTGACCGAATCGAGACAGGGGGGGGTCAAACGCTGCGACACAATCGCGTGCAAAGTCGTACCAGCGAACACCCTCTATCGGACCTGTACCCGCAGGAATCCACAACACAATCGGCGAGCCGACCTCGGAGGGGGAAGGGGAGGTTTGGCGGCGCGACAGGCGGTTGTGTGCATACCGGGTAACGGCAGTGCTGAAGGCGGCCTGGTTCGGTGGCAGTCGGTCGCCATTCATGCGACACCAGCGCGTAAACGCCCGGTAGAGTTGTGCGGTCGAACACGGGTGCAGCGGCAGATCAAGTTCTTTCCCGATCCACTCCTTTGCAAACCGTTCAGCAGGACGCAATCCAAGCTCCACAAGCTCGCGTTTTGCGTTGGTCATGGGTGGCAGGCTGTGAGCGTGAAAATCGCCTGTATCACGCGACAACAGGAATTCGTAGAACGCCTCGACAGCGCCTTGATCGAGAGACTCGCGGACTTTGGTGTACAGGTCAGCCGGTTGTTTTGGTGGGCAGTACACGACCAGGTGCCGCCGATCATCACGCTCCAGGGCAAGCGGTCGGTTATCGTTGGACAGAAAAACGAAATTGGCGTGATTCTTTTCGGTGCGGACTGGTTGAAACTTTGTCTCGACCTGGACCGTGTCGGCGGTGACGTATGACTTCAGCGCGTTTTTGTGGTGGGTGAGCTCGTTGCTGGCGACAATCTCATCGCCGATCAGAAACAGTTTGCGGCTCGCCCAGTCGTTGTATCGGCTCTCCAGCTGCGCCTGACCGATCACTGCAGCATATTCACCGAAGATGCGCGCATACGCCTCAAAAAACAGATTCTTGCCGGTGCCTTGCGGACCGTGAATTACCAGGGCGGTCGCCATCTTCGCGCCAGGGTGTTTGAGCGGATACGCGAGCCAGTTCAGAACAAAATTCAGCACTTCCAGAACGCCAGCGTCGGTATCTGCGGATTCAGACAGCAGGTGCAACAGCAGGGCCAGCAGGTCGGCACAATCGCCCTTGATCGGGTCCAGTGGCAGACCAGCGAACAGGTTGACGCAATCAGGGCTGCAGGTCCGCGTCGGGTCAAATACGACCTGACTTGGCTGGATGACCAACTTCAAAGGATTTGAAACCCATTCTTTGAAGGCTGCGTTCCCGATGGCCAGGCGCATGGCGACCGGCTTCATGGCGATTTTTAGGCTCGTGTCCCAAATGACGTCGCTGCCGTACACCAGGACGTAACGAGTCAGAATGTGTTGATCGTCCATCACCTGAATCGCGTTGCTGGCCCGTCTTTTCTTGCCGGGCTTGACGGTGATTCCGTCCCTCGAATCCTGCTCCCGGCATTCATCAATCGATGTGGCGATTGATGTGGGGGGGGGTGCTTCTTCAGCCATGCCGACCGCCTTCAATCGTGCTCAGGTGCGTTTTGACTGAGTGCAGGTTGCCGTGATACTGCGATTCACCAAAACGCGCCACGATGTAGCTGATGCGGCCATCGCGCAGGCGGTGAATGCGGGTCAGCTTGCGACCGGCTTTGGCGAACCGTTCCTGCAGATCAATGTAGGCTGCAGAATCGGTGTTGCCGATTTTCTGAGCGACGGGTAAGATGCGCGTGTAGAGTGTTTCGGAAGCCGTCGCGGATGTTGGTAGCATCCCGGCGGCTTTTTCTTGTTCCTTCACAGCAGCGCCTTACCGAGGGAAGTCCGCTCGCGTGTGAGTGATTCAAGATGCTTTGCGACTCCTTTGCGCGGATACAGGATGCGGTTTCCGATGCGGATATATTCCGGCCCCTGTCGGCGCTTGCGCCATGCTTCGGCGGTGCCTGGTGTGATTTCAGCAAGTAGCTGAAAATCTTCTTCAAGAAGGCAGTCTAGGCTGTCTGCTAGATCGCGAGCCCGGTCCTGCGTGTCGGTGGTGGTTGCCATGTTTACCCATCTTTCCCGGCTGGTGTGCCGTTGATTACTGATGGGTGACTGTCGCCGCGCTGCAGGGGAATGTATACGCCCTAATGCGGTTTGAATTAAGGATGCCTTAGTGCGGCGTCGATCTTTTTGCTGGTAACTTGAGGTAGGTCCTGATGATTGATTTGAAAATCAAGTAAGACCTTCTTGAATGTGGATGCTGCCTTCTTGTTTAGCAATTCGGTCCAGGCGTCTGCAGCCGTCAGTATCCATCGACGCTCAAAAGGATCGGCGCCACGGCCAGCATGAGACTCCCTCCGCGTCGCCTCGATTAGCAGCCTCAGCGGATCGTAAAGCGCCTCGATCATCTCCCTGTACTGGCTTTGCGGATGTGCATTCAGTTCCACGGTCTGCATATGGCACACCAAACGAGCTATTTCGGGCGATTGGTCGCCATGAATCAGTGGATCAAGTGCGGTCTGCAGCGCCTTTGCTGCTTTGCTCAAATTCGTGATTGTTTGGCGGTCTGGTTCCTCCAGGCTCCTAGGGAACAGTCGGTTGTCCTTCTCAAAAGCAAGCCAGCGCCGATAGGCGAGTTCCATCGCCTCCAGCTCTGGATTGATTTGAAACTCTTTCAATCTCATGCTCAGTCCCGCAGTGGTTTCTGTTTTTTTCCATTGCGAAAGATGTCGTCCATATCCTTCTGCCATGACGCCGCCGAATCGCGATGAATGGCGAAGCGTAAAACCGCAAATTTAGCCATTAGATGGCAGTAGACATCGATCGCTTTGCGCTCGGCTTCAGTATCCCAAACGATCAATCGAGCGTTCCCTACCCATTTTTCCTTTACATTCTTGGTAGCCATTTTCAAACCTCCGTTTTAAAGTGGTCAGGGGTTGGTCGGTGTGTCACCATCGACCGGCCCCGTCTTTTGTCCTGCAGGAACCGGCGCAGGGCTTGCCGTTTTATTCACTATGTCGTGCACGTCGCTGGCGGTGATCTTGGTGTATCGCCGAAGCATCGCCCAGGACTTGTGTCCGGTCAATAGGGCCACACGTGGAATATCGAGGCCCATCCGGAAAAATGACGCGGTAGCGCGGTGTCGTAGATCGTGAAAATGTAAATCAATGATCGGCGGGACGACGGCCTGACAGCCGCGGGTGAATGCTGCCGACACGCTGCGCCCGTCGTAAGGGAACAGAAAACCAGAATCACGGCCTTCAATCAACGGCTCGACAATCGACCACGCAGCACCGAGAAGCGGTACAGTCTGATCGTTGCCTTGCTTGTTCTTTGGGTCTTTTCTGTCTCGGATGATGATCGTTTTCTCCGCTCGGTTCAGGTCGTCGATTTCGATGCGGCAAATTTCGCCTTGGCGCATTCCTGTTGCTAGCGCAAATTGGCACAACATGACCATCGGTATCTTTTGCCTAGGGTTGCAGCTCCAAAGGGCATACAGACGCGCCAGTTCATCGTCTGTTGGCTCACGACTGCGCTCTTGGCTGCGCGTGTTCAGTCCACGGTGCACGAGGCTTGCCCGTGCATCCAGTGCCAGGCGCTCTGGCAAATCGAGTTGTCTGGAATGCTTGCCCCATCGCAGCACGGCGCTCAAGAAGCTCAGGTCGGCAGAGATCGTGACGCCACCAGCGCCAGCGGCCTCCCGACGGTCGATATAGTCTCGCAATACCACTGCATTCAGGTTTGCGAGTTTCACCTTACCTATCTCGCGCCTGAGCATGGCGAGCGTTGCCTCTTTTGTTCGACCGGCAGGCTTTGAAAAGGTCTCCGTGTACTTGTCGATCAGATCGGCCACCGTTGATGACTTTGGAATAGGTGCGAAGCCACCGGCTGCAACATGATTGGCCTGTGCTTCAATGGCGGTTGACCAATCCCTTGCTTCGCGTTTGGTGGCAAAGGTTGCGGCCCTGTACAGACCAGCTTTGCGGACTTGTACCCTCCATTTTCCTGACGGTAAGTGCGAGAATGTAGCCATCGTGTGCAATCTGTGGGTCTGTTTTGTTGCCCCTATTATTGCCTTT
Source organism: Verrucomicrobiota bacterium (assembly GCA_037141475.1). Lineage (GTDB taxonomy): Bacteria > Verrucomicrobiota > Verrucomicrobiia > Verrucomicrobiales > Akkermansiaceae > Luteolibacter. The sequence goes on from JBAXCM010000418.1 coordinate 4,171, forward strand.
TTATTCACCTTGTGTGCACTTCATGTGCACTTTATCTTGCACACGGCATATTTTGTTGATTTAATAAATGGAAAATAGTTATACAAATCAACAACTTAGAATGCATAGAATATCCGTCGCACCGATGCTCGATTGGACGGACAGGCACTGCCGCTATTTTCACCGCCTGCTAACCAAGA
>JBAXCM010000419.1:0-4339 GCA_037141475.1 Verrucomicrobiota bacterium
TGCCACGTTACAACTCAACAACAGCGAGACGATCGGGTCGTTTTCGGGTGCAGCGGGCACCATCAGTTTGTTGACAAGCACGCTGACAAGCGGTGATAGCACGGATACTACCTACGGTGGTTCAATTTCCGGTGCTGCGGGCGGATCTCTGGTGAAAACAGGCAGCGGCACCCTGACACTCTCAGGCACGAACTCCTTCATCGGCGGGTTGACGATCAACTCCGGCGCGATCAAGCTCGGAAGTACCGGAGCTCTGAATAGCACCACACCGAACAGTGTCACCTTCGGACCTAGCGCCCCGGCCACCACCAAGCTCCAGATCAACGGAAATACCGTGACCATCGGTGCGCTCAGCACCAATGCCACGCCTGGCACGGTTGTGGTAGAAAACGCAAATGCGGCGGCGGCCACACTGACGGTTAGCCAGACAATAAACACCACGTTCGCGGGAGTCATCCAAAATGGCTCTGGCGGTGGCGCTCTGTCGTTTACCAAGACCGGCAGCGGCACACTCACTCTATCGGGGCCGAATAGCTACACCGGCACCACCACGATTTCCGGTGGCATTCTTGCCGTTGGTGCGGATGCCAATCTCGGCGACGGCGCGGCTTCGTTGAACATCGGTGCAGGCACCTTGGAAGTGACCAGCGACATCTCCGCGTCTTCCCGCGGCATCGTCCTGACCAATGCGGCTTCGGCGGTCTCCGTGGACAGCGGCAAGACCTTCACCCACTCCGGGGCGATCTCCGGCACGGGCTTCCCGCTCAATCTCACCGGCTTGGGCACGCTGGCGATCTCAGGTAACAACACGTTCACCGGCGGCGTGGTGATCAATTCCGGCGTGCTCCAGCTCGGCAGCACCACCGCCCTCAACACCACCACCCCGAACAGCCTCACCTTTGGCGCAAGCGCTCCCGCAGGAACCAAACTCCAACTGAACGGCAACAGCGTGACCATCGGGGCGCTTAGCACCAACGCAACGCCAGGGTCGCCGGTGATCGAAAATGCCAACGCCAGCGCAGCCACCCTGACGGTGAGCCAGACCACTAACACAACTTATGCGGGAGTGCTGCAAAACGGCAGCGGTGGTGGCGGGCTGTCATTGACCAAATCCGGCAGCGGTATTCTAACGCTTTCTGGCGCTAACACCTTCACCGGGACCACTACGATTTCCGCAGGCACGCTGGCACTGTCCGGCGGGGCCGCGATTGCAGACACTTCCGGGGTTTCCATGGCTAACACGGCGGGTGTCACGCTTTTGCTCAATGCCAGCGAAACCATTGGCTCGCTCGCCGGTGGCGGGGTCACCGGGGGCAATGTCACGCTGCAGAGCTACACCTTGACTGTCGGCGGGGACAACACCAGCCAGTCATATTCCGGGGCGATTTCCGGCGCGGGTGGATTGACAAAATCCGGCACCGGCACACAGACGTTGGCTGGCATCAACCTGTTTACTGGCACCACCACGGTTTCAGGAGGTACCCTAGCCCTGTCCGGTGGACAGGCCATCACCGATGCCGGTGCGGTTTCTCTGGATAACACTGCGGGAGCCATTCTGCTGCTCAATGCCAGCGAAACGATCGGCTCGCTCGCCGGTGGCGGAACCAGCGGCGGCAATGTCAATTTGCAGGCGAATACCCTCACGGTTGGCGGTGACAACACGAACACAACCTATTATGGCTTGATTTCCGGCACGGGTGGCTCCCTAACGAAAATTGGAACCGGCACCCTTTTGCTCCATTCCGCCAGCTCCCATACGTACACTGGATCGACCGCCATACAAAACGGTGCCCTCCAATTGGGCGGCGGCGTGGGTAGCCTCCTCCCGACCGGCACCGTGGTGACGCTTGGCACGGCCAGCACTGCCACAGGTGGCAAACTGATTCTCGGCGATGGAGCCAACGGTACCGACGACCAGATGCTAGCGGGCCTGTTGGTAGCATCAGGCAATACCGGTAGCAACTCTGTCGTCGGTGGCAATGCCAGCCGCACCAGCGCCCTGACGCTCAATATCGCGACCACCAACACCTATGCGGGATTCCTCGGCGGAACCACCGCCACCGAAAACAACCTCTCCCTCACCAAGACCGGCGCGGGCACCCTGACCCTGTCCGGCATCAATACCTACACCGGCGGCGTGACAATTTCCGCCGGCACCCTATCGATCAGTGCAGAAGCCAATCTGGGTGATGTCGCTGGTTCAGTGGCGATTGGCAACGGCACGCTGCAAATCACCAGTGATATCTCATCCTCGTCCCGCGCGATCTCGCTGACCGATGCGGCATCAGCAATTTCCATCTCCGGCGGCAAGGTCCTCACCCACTCCGGCGTGATCTCCGGCTCGGGCAAACTCAATCTTACCGGTTCCGGCAGGATGACGCTCTCCGGTTTGTCTAACACCTATTACGGTGGCACCCATATTCAGGGGGGCACGTTGAACGTCACCGCCATCAGTGGCACGCCGCTGGGTTCCGACAGCAGCAGCAATAGTATCATTGTGGACGCCGGCGCGAACCTCTCGCTGAGCGACGCCAGCAACAAGGGTTCCCACCAAACCATCACCATCAACAGTTCTGCCAGTGCACTTGGCGGAATCGGCATCTCGAATACTGCGGTGCTTACAGGGGCCGCGCTTTCCGGCATGTTCACCGACAGCACCGGCCTCTTCGGCGGCGTGTTAGGGATCAATGCAGATTACAGCAGCGCCCTGAACATGGGGACTTTCGCCAGCGGGTCCTGGTTCCTCGGCAGCGTGATATCCAGCACTTATTCAGCCACCTCGCTCACGGCCGGCACCGGGAGCACCTACCGACTTGGTGGGGGCGGGGGCACCCTGACGTTATCACAGGCGAATGTACTGACGGGTAGCGGCTACAAGGTGCTCGTTGGGTCCAGCAGCAGCAACGGCCAGGGAACCGTGGTCATTTCCAATGATCAGAACTACACCGGCATTACCACCATCAACGGAGGTACGCTTTCCGTGGGCGGCGATGGTCGGTTGGGCACAGGAACCGGACTTGGCAACATCGTCATCAATGGCGGTTCGCTCTCGGCAAGCGGCAGTTTCACACTTGCTTCGGGCCGTGGCATCGCCCTCGGGAGCAGCAGTGCCGGCACGGGCGGCACCTTGGATGTCGTTTCCGGAGCAACGCTAAGTTATGCGGGCATCATCGCCAACAACGGTGGAACTAACAGCTTAACGAAGACCGGCTTGGGAACGCTGGCGCTGAGTGGCAACCACAACACCTATACCGGAGGCACCAATCTCAATGGCGGCATTACCAGTTTCACCGGCATCAGTGATTTCGGTGCAAGCGGGGCTATCAGTTTTGACGGAGGCACATTGCTCTATGCTTCAGGCACAGCGGACATCACGGCCCGCACGGTGACGCTGAACGCCGGCGGCGGCACCATTGACACCAATGGCAGCAACGTCACGTTTTCCAGCGCTGCCATCGCCAACGGCACCGGCACCGGTTCGTTCACCAAAGCCGGGGCCGGCACGCTCAAACTCAGCAAGGCCAACACCTACGCCGGCAATACCATCATCAGCGCCGGCACCGTCCAATTGGGAATCGCCAGCGCTATCCCGTCTGGTGCGGGCAAAGGCACCACGACCGTCACCGGCAAACTCGATATGAACGGTTTTGCCCAGACTTTGAATCTGCTGGGCGGGGCCGGCACGATCACCAACGACTCCAGCTCGACGGCCGCCACGCTTACGGTCGATACGACGAACAACGCCAGCGGGAGCACGTTCAGCGGGAACATCACCGATGGCACGTCCGCAAAAATCATCAACCTAACGAAGTCAGGCACCAATACCTTCTATCTAACCGGATCAACCAGCAGCTATTCCGGCATCACCACGATTAGCGGGGGCACACTCAACGTGGCGACCTTCGGTGACGTCAACACGGCCAGCGGTATTGGCAAGGGTTCCTCGGCAGGTTCATCCGCAGATCTGGTGATCAATGGAGGCACCTTGCAATACACCGGATCGGCGGCGGCCAGCACGAGCCGCTTGTTCACAATGGGGACAAGCGCTTCGCTCGATGCTTCCGGAAGTGATGTGCTGAGCTTTACCAATGCCGGATCCCTAGGGTTCACCAGCACGACAGCTCGCACGCTGACGCTGACGGGTACCAACACGGGTAACAACGTCCTAGCACCCATCATCGGCAATAATACAGGCGCCACATCGTTGACCAAGACGGGTGCGGGAACCTGGGTGCTTGCCGGCGCGAACACCTACACCGGCACCACCACCGTCAGCGCGGGCAAGCTCAAGGCGGGCATCGCCTCCGTATCCGGCGTGAGTGGCGCGTTCGGACTCAAC
>JBAXCM010000420.1:0-4338 GCA_037141475.1 Verrucomicrobiota bacterium
GGTGTGGACAGCCCGCGAATGCGATAGAGAACATGTCTCACTCCTTGCTGATAATGAAGCGAGAGCGGACGGGGCCAAGCGGCATTTTCACGCAGGTCACGGCTTCGCCATTCTCAGTGGAGTGGGTGAATTGCGGGGTGGAAAACTCACCGGTGTGCGGATCCCACGCCTCTGGAGTGAAGTTGCCACGCAAGCGCACCGTGGCGTCTGCCGCCTGATCGCCCAGGTTGGCGAAAAAGTAAACGTCCCGGTTGTTCAGCACCCGGTGGATATAGCGCAGCTTCTGCTGGCATTGAATATCCACGTCATATACTTTCCGGGCTAGATCGAGCGCTTGGCGGAGGTTCGTTTCATTCGGTGAATTCAGATAGATAGCACGTCCGCCTTTGGGGTTTTCCTGGACCACAAGTGCATCGCTGTGGGCGAGGTTAGGGCCGTCATTCAGGCGCAGCTCAAACTCAGTGATGGCGGGGTTTCCAGCGGAGACACCGTCAATGACTAGGCGCACCCGCGAACTGGTGACAGCAGGGAATTTATCGGTTTTGTTGCTTCCGATGCTTGTGCCTTTGGCGCAGGGCGTCCAAGACGAGCCGTTCCAGCCTTCAATCTGATAGGAGGTGATTCGTTGTGTGTGCTCGTCGATGAGTGAGGAGTTAAATGTTTGGGGGCTGCCGAAATCCACCTCCAGCCACCATTGCTTGGCGGCCTCTTCGGAGGGTGCCCAATGACTGTCCTTGCTGCCGTCAATCGCTTTGGCGGCCTCGTAAGCACCGGACTCGCGCCACTCCGAACAAGCCGTAGCGATGACTTGTTGGGTCGCCTTGGGAAACATCGCTTGGATGGTAGCCACCACATCGGCATCGTGGCCAAATTCGGCCGAGTGGCACGGCAATTGTCCAGTGGCAATGACCCTGCCACCCTTGTCGAAATAATCCTTGAGTTTTTGCAGGTTGCTCCAGCGAATCGTCTTGTGGCCCGGCAGAATCACCACCTTGTAGGCCTCATAATTGATCGGGTTGTTGAGCTTGAGTGTATCACCCTGGACCGTGCACCGCTCGTCGAGAACCTCCGGGTGGAGGAAGGTGAAATCCCGGCAGACTTTGGTGGCCAGCAGTTCTCCCAGATAGATATAATCCGCCTCCGGGATGTTGACGCCACCTGAATACGGGCTGATGACACCGTCAAAATGGAAGCCTGCCTGGAGCGTGGCTATGGGATAGATCAGGGCGATGTCGGCGACGTGGCGGCCGCGGGCCTGCAGCAACACATTGAGGCGGCCGATGTAGGTGTTGTAGGCGGATAGACCATCGGCGTAGCGGGGATTGCGGTAGGACAATTCCGGGAGATAGGTGATATTATCGAGGTTATACCAGACGCCGTGGGGCACGAATGTATTGATGCCTTTGGCATATTGTTCCATGACCACCGAGTACAAGCGGTCCCAGCTGAGGTTGCCCATGGCACCATAGGTTTCGGTCATCGACTGGGCCTTGTCCCAGTTGTAGGTCACTGAGCTGACGATTTTGTAATAGGCCTCGGGGTCATTGTCCCAGCCGATTTTATCGATGCCGGGAACATCCTGGTACTTGTAGGATTTCATCAGGTCGCCGGAGACGCCGACGGGATTTTTGACATTTTCCTGGTCTTGGTGGCCGAGCAGCGGGATGCCGCCGTGGGCGCTGCACCAGTCTTGAACGGTTTTGACGTAACCTGCGGCGTACATTTCGGCGCGGCAGCCGAAGAGGTAGTTGCGGGCTGCCTGAGTTTCCGGCCCGATGTCATACCACAATGCCGGATAATAAGGGGCCGGGCTGAATCCATAGGCGGCTTGGAACGTCTCGTTGAAGCGTTCCGTCCAGGTGCGGCCCTGGGCCCGGTAAAGCGTCGGCTCGTCATAAAACGCGCCGCCGATGGTTGCGCCGAAGTCCTTGGCAAAGCGGTCATGATACGGCTGATAGACCATGCTGACGAGCTTGGCACAACGCTCGGGATCGAGGTAATCGACGTTAGGATCGCCGTCTAGCACGCAGACAAATGTCATGATTTTCCAAGAGCCGGCGGGCGCGTCCCAAGAGATGTTGCCAGCGGCCGTCTTGCTTGTTAGATCGATACGTTCCTTGGTATCGGTGTTCATGGCGACGAGGCTCATGAGTTTGCCTTGGGGCAGTGCCTTGGAATAGGGGGCGGGGCCAGTGATGACGTCCTCGAATTTGTCGAGGCGTCGGAGGGTGGCATCAGGGAATTTATTTTTGAAGCGCGGGATCCCATCGCCCATGTTGGCACCGCAGCTGCCGCTGGGAAACCCGTATTCGTCGTAGATAGTGATGAACATGCCCAGCTCGCGGGCCTTGTTAACAGCGGCACCATAGAGGGCGAAGTACTCGTCACTGAGGTACTTCGGGGTGAATTTGGCCCCGAATGGCAGAGGAGCCAAGCCACCATAGCCGCTCTTGTCGCGGGCTCCCTGCAATTGTTCCTCGACGCCGGCGGGTGTGACGGCGGTATTGTTCCAAAACCACAGCGGGCGGGAGCGGAACTTGAGCGGTGGCTGGACGAAGTCGCTTTTGACGTCGGCCTTGGAAGGAGGAGTCGCGAGGGCAGCAGCCATCAGGCATGCAAGGGCGAGCAGCCAGCGTGAGGGGCTCAGTGGCAAGTTGCAGAAATGGAGTCGGCTCATAGATGGATAAAAATTGGAGGAGGTGGAGGTAAGCGGCGAAAATTCGACAGATTGCAGATGCTTAAACGACAGCGGCGCTTGGTGTCTATCAGTCCGAAGTCCCCAAAAGGGTTGTATGGCATCAAAACGATGACAATTCCGAATGCTTATCGCATCGTAGCGGCGCTTCTATGACCGCCGCTGACTATAAAGCGCCAATAATCCGGCTGATCGGCAAATGGCCATCTCATGCACATCGGCGGTCATAGACGCGCCGCTACAATCCATCTCAGATGCCTTGCGAGAGACCATCTAGTGCCGACAATTGACCTAACCTAACACCAATGCCTTTGGCATTTCGAGGAATCTAGGGTTTGGGCTCGGCGGCGTCTTTGGCGGCGGCAGATGGTTCAAAGTCCACCTGTTTGATTTTTTTGCCATTTTCGACGAAGCGCACTTTTGAGTAATCGCCCTTATCGAGGGAGATGATGAGCGGGCATGCAAACTCAGCGGACTCGCTGGGCTTGGAATTTGTGGTGTAGCGAAGGACGAGGGTTTGAGCCTCGGCGGTGACGCTTGTAACTTGATAGGTGACCATCGCCTTGCCGCGGTGAATCGCTGCCAGCACGATTTTGGTGCCGAAGGTGGCAGGCTGCAGGCGGTGATGCTTGTCGTTCATCACCATACCCACGCCAAACACCTTATCGAAAGACGCCTGGTCCTTGAGAGCCACAAAAGACGTCGGGGCGGTAGCCTCGAATTTGTTCGATACGAAGTATCCATCGTGGGTATCGAAGGCGATGGGCTTGGAGGCCCGAGTCGATGGCTCGGCGGCGAATCCGCAAGGTGACAGAGTTGTAATGCAGGCAAGCAGCAGCAAGGAACATTTCATGGCATGGCAGGGGTTTGACGGATGAGGCCGGGGCTTTTTCCAGACATTTCATGCGGGAGCACCAACCACAGCAGGGATCGGGCCGTGACCTTCGGGTTGATTCTCCTCGGCGGATTTTTTGGTGGGTTTTTTCCGCAGTTCGTCTGGGACTGTGGGTGGTTTGGGGATGTTGGGCGGGTTGGTCATGACGCCGGTATCGATGAGATCGCCCTCTACCCCTCGCCCGCGGGCAAGGCCTGGCAGCTCGACCCGCTCAAGCTCGACCTGAAACAGGCCGACGAACGCCGACGCGTGGCGAAACTGATCGAACGCGGCCTCGGCGAAGCGGCAGGCTATGTGCTGCCGCTGAAGGCCCTGCCCCGCCCCGCCGATGCCTCAAGCAAGGCACTCGCCCGCTTTCGCTCCAGCCCGTGGCCCCTGCGGCACGAGCATCTCTACCTGATTCCCGGCGACTCGCCGCTCGGCCTGCGGCTGCCGCTTGCCTCCCTGCCCTGGGTTGCCGAAGGGGACAAGGAGGAGGAATTCACCCGCGATCCCTTTGATACGCCTGAAGCGTTGCCGAATGCCATGCCGGTGCGATTGGAGGTCGCAGCGGCGGCGAGCCCGCCCAAAGCCAGCTACGACCCGCACGAAATCATTCACACTGCCCTGTGTGCCGAAGTGCGCAACGGCGTGCTCTGCGTGTTCCTGCCGCCGGTGCCCATGCTGGAAGACTTCGTGACGCTGCTGACAGCGATAGAGACCACGGCCGCCGACCTGAAGCTGCCGCTGCGGCTCGAAGGCTATACCC
>JBAXCM010000421.1:0-4337 GCA_037141475.1 Verrucomicrobiota bacterium
TCCAGGCTCACAATTCCGCCACCTTCGTCGCGGATGACGACGACATCAAGGCCGGTAGTGGCGCCTTTTCTGCCAAGATCTCAGCCCGCCGCCGCCACACCGCCGGATGCCGCCTCGACGAGGCCGAAGCCGTTTGTGCCGACGAATCCATGACCGAAACCCATGAGAAATCACGGAAAAAATAGGCGCTCCCACACCCCGCGCGTGCCTGCGGCATCCCGCCGCATCAGCCTCAGCCTTGGCAATTGCTGCCTGCCCACACTCCGCGCGTGCCTGCGGCATCCCGCCGCAGGCCGTGCTCGCGGCGTCCAGCCGCAACACCCATTACCTTCCCCCTCCATGATCCGTCGCACCTTCCTCCAACTTTTTTCTGGCATTCTTCTGCCTAACTCGGACCAACTGGCCGCTAAGTCGCCCGCCCCCGCATGGATGCCGTTAAGACCAATCCTCCAACCGACGGCGGAAATCTCCCATCCGGAATGGCTGAGGGAGTGGAAGCGGATCCCTCGATTAGAAATCGCTCCAGATGATCTGCCCGACCGCAGCGATGACCACCAGATGTCAATCGAAGCGAGACTTTTCCAACACATCCACAACGGGAGGCCATTATTCTTCCGCTACCTAGGCGGATCGCAGCCCGGCTTGGTCCGCCAAGTCTTGCCCGTCCAACTCTTCAGCCTGGACCACTTCAGTTACTCCTATCTGCGCTGTGAAGACTCGACCGGTATTCCCGATCTCGACGTTGCGCCAATCTACCTCCTCGCCTGGTGCCTGACCCGAAACGCGCCGCGCACGTCCCGTCTCGACCGCATCCAGATCAATTGATCTGCCTGTCCCGCCAGCAATTCACAATTAGCCGACTTCCTGTTTGACACGCGCTACTTACCATTCCTAACTGCCATCGCTCCACAACGCCCATGTCTGTACCGTGCCCGCATACGTCCACACCCATCCGAACTCCCCGGATGACCCGTCAAAATGGGAGTCGCCCTTCACGCGCTTCGGGGACGCCGCAGATCAATGCCAGCGCGAGAATTGTGAAAAGTGCCAACACCTCAAACCCAAGCAGGGCCGCCTCAATAAGCTCTGATACTTCAATGATCATTTCCGTATGACCTATCTTGCCCGCCCAAATCAGCCACTGCACGTTCACCTTAGGAACGTGGCTGTGTTAGCTGGAAGTTTCGGCCATTCTGTTGGACTGCGCCATGAAGCAACGCTTGCCGGCTCTTTGCACGATCTCGGAAAATACCGACACGAGTTTCAGGATTACCTCCGCGGTGATCGCGCTTCTAGCCCGGAAACCCAGCACGCAGCTTACGGGGCTGCCTGGGCCATAGACAACAATCAACTGCTTCAAGCGTTTGTCATCGCAGGCCACCACGCCGGACTTCACGACTTGGCAGATATCCAAGGAATTCCGTTCAAATCCGTTCTCGGCCTTCCCGAAGCTCTTGGGCTTGCCCTGCAACGCTACCTCACGGAGGCTCCCTCCCCGGATATTCTGCATGAGCCCGCGTTCATCACTGGGATTACGAATCCTTCCGAGCAAGCTCTGCGCATCGACTTCGCCGTCCGCATGCTTTTCTCCTGCCTCGTTGATGCTGACCGTCTGGATTCGGCCCTTTGGCCTCTTACTCCGCCTGAAGACCTCCCGTTGAATGCGTCAGCCTTACTGGAAAAGATTGAGGCTGAACGCCAGCGAAAAGCAGGGAAGTCTCCAGACGGTCAGCTGAAATCCAGCAGGAATCACATCTTCGACACATGTTTGATCAAGGCAGAGTTAGCTCAGGGATTCTTCTCGCTCACAGTTCCCACCGGCGGTGGAAAAACTCTAAGCGCCATGGCCTTCGCGCTCGCCCACGCCCGGAAGCATAATCTCCGCCGGGTCATCGTGGTGATTCCATACCTCTCAATTATCGAGCAAAACGCATCAGAATACCGCCATATCTTGGGAAATGATGTCGTGCTTGAGAATCACTCGTCCGTCAAACCTCGACCGAATGCGGATGAGGAAGAAAAAGATGCACTCGAGCTAGCTGCTGAGAATTGGGACTCGCCTGTAGTGATCACGACCTCGGTGCAATTCATCGAGTCGCTGCTCTCCGCCCGTCCGTCGCGTTGCCGCAAGCTTCACCGCATCGCCCATTCCGTCGTCATCTTCGACGAAGTACAGACGATGCCTTCCCACCTTCTCCAGCCGATTTTCAGCGTCTTTCGCGAACTGGCGCGGCAATACGGCGTTTCATTTGTTTTCAGTTCAGCCACCCAGCCCGCTTTTCTCAAATCCACATCGCTATCGGATGGCTTCACGCCGGGAGAAATGCGACCGATCATTGATGATCCCGATCAGTTGTTCCGCAGTCTCCGCCGGGTGAACTATCACCTGCCCCGTGACGGAGAAACTCTGGATTGGTCGGAACTCGCCCGCCGGATGGCACTACCGGAAAACCGCAAGTCCCTCTGCGTTGTGAATCTCACGAAACACGCAGCGGAACTGTGGGATCGACTGCGGAGCGCGCTCCCCGAGCCGGAAAGGAGAATGCTGTTTCACCTCTCATCTGCGATGTGTCCCGCCCACCGCCTGCGGGTCATCCGTCTCATGCGCTGGCTCTTGTGCCATGGCCATCCATGCCGGGTTGTGTCCACCCAGCTAATCGAAGCCGGAGTTGATGTAGATTTTCCAACCGTTTGGCGGGCACTTGGGCCCCTAGATTCTATTGTCCAGACAGCAGGGCGGTGCAATCGCGAAGGCCGCTCAGAGCGCGGCAACGTCCACGTATTCCGCCCCGTGGAGCACAAGATTCCCGGCGGGGTGTATTCGGCGGCCACCGGGCAAGCCACCATCGCCGTCTCGCGTTTCAACTCGCTGGAAGATGCCGAAGATGCATTGGCGACGGACCCGGGAATATTCACTGGCTACTTCCACGGCCTCTACCAATCCGTGGATACCGATCTCAGAAAGGACGGCTACACAATCCAAGAAGAACGTGAACGGCTGAACTTCCGCACTGTTGGAGAACGGGCCAAGGTCATCGACTCCGACACTCAACCGGTTATCGTCACCTACGCAGCGGGAAAGCGTCTCGTACAGGCGATCGGCGAGCGGCAACAGCCACCAGGCACTCCGCGTTTCACCCGCGATGACCAGCGCAGCCTCCAGCGCTACATGGTCAACCTCCGCCAGCGGGATTTCGATCAACTCCTCGCGCTGCGCCTTATCGAACCGCTGCTTCCCAATCTCAATGTCCACGTTCTCCACGCCAGTTGTTACCACGCCGAGCGCGGCCTGGTGCTTCCCGGCAATCACTCCATCCAAGACATGATCGTATGAAACCTGATAACCTTGTCACCCTCCGCGTCTGGGGCGACTTCGCCTGCTTCACTCGTCCAGAGATGAAAGTCGAGCGAGTCTCCTATCCGCTCATCACCCCATCCGCAGCACGCGGCGTTCTAGAAGCTGTTTTCTGGGAACCGCAAATGCTGTTCTGGATCGACTCCATCCGCGTCGTCCAGCGTGGCAAGTGGATCAGCGTCCGGCGGAACGAAGTCACCAAAGTCATCAGTCTCAGCGATGCGAAAACCTGGATGACTTCCCCGCAAAAGGCCAAACCTATCCAAGCTGGCGGCGGCGCGGCAGATGGCACCCAGCGCAACATGCTCGCCCTGTCCGAAGTCGAATACCTCATCACCGCGGAAATCCGGCTTTCCTCACTCGCTCGCCCGCCCAAGGACAATATCGGGAAATACCGCGATGAATTCCGCCGCCGCGCCCAATCCGGCCAATGCCATCATCGCCCCGGCCTCGGCATGAGGGAATTCGCTGCCGATTTCGATTGGGAAGACGATCCGCAAGCTGCCCTTCTCCGCCGTCGCGAGGAACTCACCCAACAGGGCGTCGAATCCTTCCCATGGCACGAAGATCTCGGACTCATGCTATACGACGTATTCAATCACGATGCCCGAGAGCAAGGATTCCAATGGATGAACGACGACGAGGTTGTGGCAGCAGGCTCAGCCTTCGAACAATCCCTCGCTGGGCTCGCAAGAGGTGAGCAAACCAAGAAAAGAAAAGCCTACGCTGCCAATCCAGCCCGCCACAACGGCCAATTCGTCGCCCCTCAGCCATCTTTCTTCAAAGCGGTGATCCGTGATGGAACCATGGACTGCCACCCTGATCGCGTCAGAATCCTCACCCCCAACCCAGTAGGAACCTAACTCATGCTACTCAAAGCACTCCACGATTTCGCTCATGAGCGTAATCTCCTTGATGATTTGGCCTTCTCGCCGAAAGCAGTGAGGTGGATCATCGAAATTGACGAGGCCGGTAAATTTCT
>JBAXCM010000422.1:0-4324 GCA_037141475.1 Verrucomicrobiota bacterium
CGACAGCGTTCGCAGCCCGCGCAGCAACAGCCAGGCGTCATGCGGGCCCAGCACGCTGCCCAACGCGATGGCGCTGTCCCAGATGCGCCCGATCAGCGCATCGCTGCGGTAGGCTACGCGATGATGGCAGGCAACGTTCAGGACGGCGCAATCACGGCAGCCAAGATTGCCACCGGAGCCGTGGGCGGCACACAGCTCGCCACTGGAGCTGTGCAGTCCGCAAACATCGCCAACGGTGCGGTAGGCGGCACGCAGCTTGCGGCCGGTGCCGTCGGTTCCACGCAGCTCGCCACCGGCGCGGTGCAGTCTGCGAACATCGCCAATGGCGCGGTGGGCACCACCCAACTAGCAGATTTGTCAGTCACCGGTAGCAAGCTAAGATTGGGCACGGAAGCGGGTACTGCCGCCGACGGAGTCCTCACAGTGACGCCTGGCACGCTCACGTTTACCCGCACCTTTTCCTACCCGTTCACCTCGCCTCCCGCAGTGAGCCTTCTTTCGTCGGGCTGGGTGCCTGGAGCCGTGAGTGCGACCAACTTCGCGGCCAGCATTCCTTTCGCGCCGGTCACGCCCGACAGCGGGGGCATTGTGGGTAACAATCCGTCGCTCGTGGTAATTAACGGCAGCCCGGCCATTGCTTACAACGATGGGACCAACGGCGATCTCAAATTCGTTCGTGCCACCAATGCCGCAGGCACCGCTTGGGGTACGCCGGTGACGCTCGACAGCACGGGGCAGGTTGGCTACGACGCCTCGCTGGCAGTGATTAATGGCAACCCGGCTATCAGCTATTACGACCTCACCAATCATCACCTCAAATATATCCGCGCCACCGACGCCAGCGGCACGGTCTGGGGCACTCCCGCGGCCTTGCACAGCACGGACCCTGCGGGAGGGCCCTCCTCACTAGCGGTGGTCAATGGCACTGCGGCCATTGCGTACCAAGCCAACTCCTCGCTCAAATACATCATCGTCCCGGAACTCCGCTGGCAGGCCACCGACGGCACCACCGCCCCAATCATCGCTGCCAATGTGGCCGCCGGGGCGATCGGTAACACCCAACTAGCCGCCAACGCGGTGCAGGGCACAAACATCGCCAGCGGTGCAGTGGGCTCCACACAGGTCGCCGCCGGGGCGATCGGCAGCAGTCAGCTGGCCTCCGGCGCCGCAGTGGCAAATCTCAATGCCTCTAACCAAACCGCCGTGCCCAGCGGCGGGATCATCCTGTCCCTCACGGAAAACCCCACTTTGGTCAATGCCGGTTATATCAAGATTGGCACAGCGACGACGACTTCGGACGCCTGGCAGCAACTCACCAATGGGGCCACGCCCATCGGACGTTTCAACTTCTCGGCCGTTTGGACGGGCAGCGAGATGATCGTCTGGGGCGGCCTGACAGCCACCGGCTACCTGAACGGCGGCAACAGTTGCCTCAATGATGGCGGACGCTACAATCCGGCGGGCAACAGTTGGACGGCGGTATCGACCACCGGCGCGCCCTCCCCGCGCGATTTCCACTCGGCGGTGTGGACGGGCACCGAGATGATCGTCTGGGGCGGATATAGCGGAACCGTCTGGCTGAACGATGGCGGACGCTACAATCCGACGACCAACAGTTGGACGGCGGTGACCACCACCGGCGCGCCCACCGTGCGGGACACACATGCGGCAGTGTGGACCGGCAACGTGATGATCGTGTGGGGCGGATATAACGGAACCTCCTTTTTGACCGATGGCGGGCGCTTCAATCCGACTAGCAATAGTTGGACGGCGGTGACCACCAGTGGCGCGCCCGCTGCCCGGTCTGAGACAACTGCGGTTTGGACGGGCTCCGAAATGATCGTTTGGGGCGGATGGGACGGAACCTCCTATTTGAACGATGGTCGGCGCTACAGCCCGACCAATGACAGTTGGGCGGCGGTGACCGCCACTGCCGCACCCAGCGTTCGCTACCAACATTCGGCGGTGTGGACGGGCACCGAGATGATCATCTGGGGCGGGTATGCCTCCGGCTCCGGCAATCTGAACGATGGAGGGCGCTACAATCCGACGAGCAACAGTTGGACGGCGGTGACCGTCACCGGCGCGCCCACCTATCGTCGGCTGCACACGGCGCTGTGGACGGGCACCGAGATGATCGCCTGGGGGGGCATTGATTCCAGCCACGGCATCACGGGCGATGGCGGACGCTACAATCCGACCAGCAACACTTGGACGGCGGTCAGCAACACCGGCTCACCCACCGCGCGATACCTCCACACTGCGCTTTGGATTGGCACTGAGATGATCGTCTGGGGCGGCAGTGCAAATTTGAACGGGAAGGTCTTTCTCAATGACGGCGGGCGCTACAGCCCGGCGGGCAACACTTGGGCGGCCGTAAGTCCCACCGCCGAACCCACCGGGCGCGACTTAGCCGGGACAGTGTGGACAGGCAGCGAAATGCTCATCTGGGGCGGACATGATGGCTTGCATGGCTACGTCGGCGACGGCGGGTGCTTCAACCCGGCGACCAACAGTTGGAGGGCAATGAGCCCCACTAATGAGCCCGGCCTGCGCGGTGCTCACACAGCGGTCTGGACCGGCACCGAGATGATCGTCTGGGGCGGTTGGAATGGAATCACCAATTTGCAGGACGGCGGGCGCTACAACCCGACCAGCAATAGTTGGACAGCGGTAAGCACCAGCGGCGCACCCTCCGTGCGGAGCGAACACACGGCAGTGTGGACGGGTAGTGAGATGATCGTCTGGGGTGGCATGGGCGCTGCGCCTTTGAGCGACGGCGGACGCTACAATCCGACAACCAACAGTTGGACGCCGGTCACCTCCGCCGCGCCCGGCGTCCGCAGAGATCACTCGGCGGTTTGGACGGGTAGCGAGATGATCGTCTGGGGTGGGGTTATCCCGAATGGCACCTCGAACGACGGCTGGCGCTACAATCCGACGAGCAATAACTGGACGGCGGTCACCACCACCGGCGCGCCCGCCCCGCGCGGTTACCACACAGCGGTGTGGACGGGCAGTGAGTTGATTGTCTGGGGTGGATGGAACGGGACCATAGTTATGCCCGACGGCGGGCGCTACAATCCGACCAGCAATAGTTGGACAGCGGTTACCACCACCGGCGCACCCATTGCGCGAGACCTGCACTCGGCGGTGTGGACCGGCAGTGAAATGATCGTCTGGGGCGGTTGGATCGAAAGTCCCCCCTTCTTGAACGACGGCGGGCGCTACAATCCGACGTCCAACAGTTGGACGGCGCTGAATCTCGCCGGAGCACCCGCAGCCCGCAGAGGCCACTCGGCGGTGTGGACGGGCACTCAGATGATCATCTGGGGAGGAACCAATACCGGCGTCTTGTTCAACGACACCTTCAGCTACTCTCCTGGCAGGGCTATGATTCTCTATCAAAGGCCATGATGGAGAGAAATGACGGATATTGCATGTGAATGAAAAAGGATGAGATCAGTCATTGCCATATTGACCCTGCTGCTCACGCACGCCATCGCGCTTGCGGATGACTTCGCAGCGCTGTGCGCCGACCGTGCAGCGCTGGAGCGCGTGTATCATGACCACCGCACTGGGGCGAAGCAGCCCTTTGACCAGGCAATGCCGCGCGAGCTGATTGAAAACCTCACCCGGCAGGAGCTCCGAAAGGAAGCGGTACTGCGAAAGACCTACGGCGTGGCCATCACCTCCGCGATGCTCTCCGCCGAGGTGGAGCGCATCAACTCCACCACCCGCGCACCAGAGATGCTAGCGGAACTCAAACACGCGCTGGGCGATAACCCCGATCGCTTCGCACGCAGCATGGCAAGGCCCATCCTCGTGGAGCGGGAACTGCGCAGCCGGTTCGACAACGACGACAAGCTCCACGCCGAACAGCGCCACGAGGCGGAACGTGTGCGTGCCAGCCTGCTAGCGGGCGAGTCAGTGGCGGGCATGCAGGTGGTGACTTGGCAGCTCACGCCCCGCCCTGCGGACCAACCTGAAGAAATCCCAAACCCAGCCCCGGCCAGCACACTCACCCAGGGTGCCGCCAAAAGCTCGAGCTATTCCGTCGAGGCGACCGCTCAGGTCTCACAAGCCATTCCTGCTCCCGAGGCCCTTCGGCGCGAATCGGACACGAAAAAGCCATATCTTGAGAACCTGGACCCGCAGTTGCAGAATCTCCTGCGCGTGCAGTTAGGAAAACCCGGTGCCGTGAGCGCGGTTGTCGAAACACCCGCCGGTTTCCTCGTTTTCCAAGCCAAGGAACGCACAGCCACCGAGCTTCGCGCCGCCTCGCTATCCATCCGCAAGCGCGACTACGGGGAGTGGCTCGCGC
>JBAXCM010000423.1:0-4276 GCA_037141475.1 Verrucomicrobiota bacterium
TCATCCTTGGCCGCACCCCTCGAACGCCGCCTCGCTCAAATCGCCGGCGTCACCGAAATTACCTCCGTCAGCACCCTCGGAGGTTGCTCTATCAATATCCAGTTCGACTTGAACCGCAAGGCCGACGGCGCGGCCCGCGACGTGCAAGCTGCCATCAACGCCTCGGCTGCCGATCTGCCAAGCAATCTGCCCGGCCCCCCTACCTACCGCAAAGTCAATCCGGCCGATACGCCTATCATGATTCTTGCGATGCGCTCGGAAACACTGCCGGGCACCCAGGTGTTTGAATACGCCGATTCGATCATCGGCCAGCGACTCAGCCAGGTCGAGGGCGTCAGCCAGGCCAACATCAGCGGCGCCGATAAGTCGGCCGTGCGCGTCCAACTCAATCCCGGCGCGCTGGCCGCCACCGGCCTGAGTCTCGAGGATGTGCGCACCTTGCTCAGCCAAGTGAATGTGGATTTGCCCAAGGGCGGCTTGGATGGCGACGCGCAGTCTCACACGCTGGTGAGCAACGACCAACTCCAACAGGCGGTGGCGTATGATGACCTCATTCTAACTCAACGGGGTGGCTCTCCATTGCGTCTTAACACGTTGGGCCGGGCCATTGAGGGCACCGAGAATTCCCGCGTCGCTGGCTGGGCCGGCACCCACCGCTCGGTGCTGGTGATTATTTTCAAACAAGCGGACGCCAATGTGATTGAGACGGTGGACCGCATCCGCGCAGTGTTACCCCAGCTGGAAAAATGGTTGCCGCCGTCGATCAAGATCACCGAGTTAAGTGACCGCACAACCACCATCCGGGCGTCAGTCCATGATGTGCAATCCTCGCTGCTGTTGAGCATCGCGCTGGTGGTCATGGTCATCTTCCTGTTTTTGAGGCGGGGATGGCCGACGTTTATCGCCAGCATCACCGTGCCTCTGGCTTTGGCGGGCACGTTCGCTTTCATGTATCTGTGCCATTATAGCATCGATAACCTGTCGCTGATGGCCGTCACCATCTCGGTCGGCTTTGTCGTCGATGACGCCATCGTTGTCATCGAAAATATCCACCGTTTCATCGAACTGGGCGATCCGCCGATGAAGGCGGCATTCAAAGGTGCCAAACAAATCGGATTCACGGTGATATCGATGAGTACTTCGCTCATTGCGGTGTTCATCCCATTGCTGTTTATGAGTGGCTTGATAGGCCGCTTGTTCCATGAATTCGCGGTGACCGTTAGCCTGGCCATCCTGGTGTCCGGGGTCATTTCTCTAACACTCACGCCGATGCTCTGCTCGCGCTTCCTCAAGCCGGAAGCCGCATACAAAAAGCCGGGCATTTTCAACCGGGCTTGCGAACGAGGCTTCAACTGGCTGCTAGGCCATTATGCAGGCAGCCTGCAATGGGTGCTGCGTCATCCCGTGCTTATGATGCTGGTGTGGTTAGGCACGCTGGTGGCCACAGTCCGGCTCTATCAGCAGGTGCCGAAGGGGTTCTTCCCGCAACAAGACACCGGCATCGTGATGGGATCGACCGATGCCGCCCAAGATATATCCTTTCCGGCGATGGCGGAGTTGCAGCAAAAGGTGGCCCGCATCGTGCTCGACGATCCGGCAGTGGCAACTCTTGGGTCATTCCTCGGATCGGGTGGCGCTGGCGGCAGTTCCACCGTCAACAATGGCCGCATGTTCATCACCCTCAAGCCGCTCGCCGAACGCAAGGTCAGCGCCGATCAAGTCATTTCCCGCTTGCGTCGCAAGCTGGGGGCGGTGCCCGGCATCAATCTGTTCCTGCAAGCGTCCCAGGATATCCGCGTCGGCGGTCGCACGAGCCGCGCTCAGTTTCAGTATGCCCTGCAAGCCGCCGATCTAACCGAACTCAACCGCTGGTCCACCTCGCTGGTGGAAAAACTCCGCCGCCTGCCCGAACTGCGTGACGTCAGTAGCGACCAACAAACCCGTGGCCTGCAAACCACCGTGGTCATCGATCGCGACGCATCCTCACGTCTCGGCCTGTCGCCTTTGGCCATCGACAACACGCTTTACGATGCGTTTGGCCAGCGCCAGGTATCCACGATGTACCAGCAATACAACCAGCACCACGTCATCCTCGAGGTGGAGCCCGGCTTCCTGCGCGATCCGTCCTCGCTTAACCAGATCCATGTCCGCTCTAGCAACGGCGCACAGGTGCCCCTCTCAAGCGTGGCCCGATTCAAAACCGAGAACACGTTTCTATCAGTCAATCATCAGGGGCAGTTTCCGGCGGTGACTGTTTCGTTCAACCTCGCCCCTGGAGTGGCGTTGGGCCAAGCCACTGGAATTGTGGAAAAGACGGTGCAAGAGTTGCAAATGCCTTCCAGCGTGCAAGGAAGTTTTCAAGGCACGGCTCAGGTGTTTCGCGCTTCAATGTCTAACATGCCTCTGCTGATTGCCGCCGCGCTCATCGCCGTCTATGTGGTGTTAGGCATCCTCTACGAGAGCCTTATTCATCCGCTCACTATCATCTCGACGCTGCCTTCCGCCGGGGTCGGTGCCCTGCTGGCGCTGATGGCCACTGGTGTTGACTTGTCACTCATTTCCTTCATCGGAATCATTTTGCTGATGGGTATCGTCAAGAAAAACGCCATCATGATGATCGACTTTGCTCTGGACGTCGAACGTCAGGAAGGCATCACTCCGCGTGACGCGATCTACAAAGCCTGTGTAATCCGCTTCCGGCCGATCATGATGACCACCATGGCGGCGCTGTTCGGAGCCATACCGCTGGCCATCGGGTTGGGCACCGGTTCTGAGTTGCGCCAGCCGCTGGGCATCGCGGTGGTCGGCGGGCTGCTGTTGTCCCAAACCCTAACCCTCTATACCACCCCGGTGATCTATCTGGCCTTCGAAAGCCTGGGTCAGCGCTACAAATCCTGGCGGCTCCGCCGACGCGCCCGCAGACACCTCCAGCCCGCAAGCGCATAACCCCACAAAGCTTGATCCTATATCCGGCAGTTAGTTTCTATCAATTTCAATCATGCAAATACCCGAGCCCAATAGACTAGCGATGATTTCTAGCGGAGCATGCATCGTCCTGCTGCTCGCCGGTTGCAACGTTGGTCCTGATTACCAACGGCCTGCGGCGCTGGCCAGTGCGGCGATGCCAACGGCCTATGCAGGCGACAGTTCTTCAATGTCGGGCCAATGGAAAACGGCGCAACCTTCCGCACATCTGCCGCGCGGCCGATGGTGGAAGCTTTTCAATGATGCCGAGTTGAACCGCCTCGAACTCCTCGCATCCGCCGAGAACCAACAATTATCCGCTGCCTATGCCAATTTTCGACAAGCCCGGGCGCTGGTCAACGTCACTCAAGCCGACGGTTTTCCGCAACTCGCCACGGCACCGGGGATCACCCGTCAGCGCAGCAACGGCGGTCTGAGTGGCGGCAAGAGCAGCACCTCCAATTCTTTCAGCGTGCCGCTTGAGGCCACTTGGGAACTCGACCTGTGGGGACGCGTGCGCCGCCAAGTCGAAGGAGCCCAGGCCAATCTGGCCGCCTCAGCCGACGATTTGGAATCCGCTAAACTCCTCGTGCAGGCAGAAGTGGCCATCGACTATATCATGTTGCGGGCACTCGAAGAACAGCGAAATCTATTGCAAAGAACCAGCAAGACCTATCAACGCTCGCTCGAGCTAACCCAAGACCGCCGCGCCGGCGGCGTGGCCACCGACTACGACGTTTCTCTGGCTGAAACACAGCTCAGGACCACGGAGGCGCAAGTGCCTGCGCTTACTTTGCAACGCGCTAATTTGATGCACGCTCTGGCCACTCTCTGCGGCCAAACAGCAACAAATTTCTCTATCAATGATGCCAAATCAGGCCTGAGTGCAGCCCCGGCTATTCCGGTCGGGGTTCCCAGCGAGTTGCTAGAACAGCGGCCGGACGTGGCTGCGGCAGAGCGCCGCATGGCTGCGGCTAATGCCTCCGTCGGCGTGGCAAGCGCCGCCTTCTATCCGCGCCTCACGCTCAGCGGCAACAGCGGTTTCCAAGCCAGCGAGGCCACCCGTCTCTTCAATTGGTCCAGCCGTCTGTGGTCGGTGGGCCCGGCACTCAATTTGCCGATTTTCACCGGTGGCCGCAACTCTGCGTCCCTAGCCGCCGCGCGCGCCAGTTACGATGCCAGCGTCGCCAACTACCGCCACACAGTGTTAGGCGCGTTCCAGGAGGTCGAGGACCAACTGGCTGCGCAGCGACTGCTGACCGAACAAATTACTGCGGAGACAGCCGCGCTTAATGCCGCACGTCGCACGCTG
>JBAXCM010000424.1:0-4274 GCA_037141475.1 Verrucomicrobiota bacterium
CACCGGCGGTACCCTCACCGCCAACCGGATCATCTCCTCAGCTGCCAGCGCCGACATCGACGTTGCCGGCAGTGATGGCATCGAGCATAATGGCTCCGCCGACAGTAGTGAACAACGCGTTGTGCGACGCCGAATTGCCCCAAGCGGCCCCGGCCCAGTTCGCGTCAGTGGTGTTCCATGCATAGCTGTTGCCACCATTGTCCCAGAGGTAATCTGGGCCGGGAGTCCACTGGGCATGGAGCGTGGTGCTCGAGTTGATGGTAAAAGTTTCGTTCGGGTTGTAGCTGGTGCCGGAGCCGTCGGCCGAGGTGTTCCAGTGGGCGAACGAGTGACTGGTCTTGCTCAGGCTGCCCGTGCCCAGCACGGTCACGGCGGAGCCTGTGAGGTAGGGGCTGCTCGGATCGACCGGTGCACCGCCGCCGGTGCTGCCATTGCCGTCGTATGTCAGCACCACGTAGTTGTTAGGAAGCCACTTGGCATAAAGCGTGATGTTGTCGTAGAGAGTGAAGGTACCGCCGGGACTGTAGCTCATGCCACCGCCATCGGCCGCTGTGTTCCACCCGATGAACGCATAGTCGGCCCGCGTCATGCTGCCTGCGCCAGGTACGGTGACCGTGGCACCATAAACAAACGGGCTGCTGCCGTCGGCAGGCACGGTGCCGCCGTCGCTGCCATTGCCATTGTAAGTGATGGTGGGGTTGGCGACGCCGGAGAAGAGGGAGAAATGGGTGATCTTAACCTGCTGGTTGTTTGGATCAAGGTTCACATTGCCGGGGTTGTCGGTGATCCAGCCGACGTAACCGACGCCAGCAGCAGACAACGTGGCGCCACTGACCGTGTAGGTGATGGTGGCAACCCTAGCTTGGTTGAAACGAACCAGATCATTGGTGTCGATCGTCGCGCCGTCGGCACCGGTCCAATTATGCTGAAAGCTGGTGAAGCCTAGCGTGAACCAACTGTCGCCCCAACCGGCGGCACCGGTCGAGTCAATGGTGGCTTGGACCGTGTAGATGCGGCCCGGGTCCGGCGTGAAGGCCAGAAAATTGCTGCTGGTCGGTGTGGCGCGGCCGCCGCCAGTCTGGCCCCAGCCGCTGGTTTCGACGCCTGCAAGCCAAGTGCCGCCGCCCGTTGTAGTGGTAGCACCGGCGATTGAGGAAACGTACGGTCCGCCGCGCCCGGTGCCCGGGGTGGTGAACGAATCCTGATAGATCACGCTATTGGCCAAGACGCTGCCTGCGCCGACCGCGAACAGGGCGGCAGCAAGGATAGCACGGGACGGACGTATGAAGTTTGTCATGAGGGACGGAATGCTTGGTTTGGGCTGAATTTTCATGGGCAATTGAACGTTGGATCTGATGCTAAAATCCTCTGGGCGCGGAATGATCCAGAAATGAGCACGAACGCTTATCAGCATGGGTGTAAATCACCCGGCTTACCATGGACAAATCCGTTAATTTCTTGCATTTTTCCAACAGTCAGCGATCCTCAGACCGCCATGGAATTGATCGACACCACTGACGCAGGGGCGCACGCCCGCATGAGAACCCTGGTCAGCAGCGCCAGCGCAGAGCGTGAATTGCAGGTCGTGGGGAAATTCCGCATTCATCTGGTGGGCATGTATTTTGCCGAGGTGGGACCGGAATGGGGATCCGATGGCAAACTACAAAGCGACTACGTGCACCACATCGAAGTGGTCTTTTCAGGCCGCCGCCAGGTGGTCCATGAGCGGGTGGTCCACGCGCTTGAACCGGGGCAGATCTGGTACCTGCCGGGCAACACTCCCGTGGAACGCCGCTGCAAGGATGAATGCGAGGTTTTGTTTTTTAAATTGAGCTGTGAATGGCTGCCAGGAGTTGACCCGCTGCTCGATTGGCCGGGCCGCGAACCTCGGAAAATCGGTAGCTTCGATCTAGCGGAGTGGCGCCGGTGGCTTGAGCCTGACAAAACCATCGGCGCGGCCGATTTGCTAGAAGTTTGCGGCCGCTTGCTCACATGGATGGCCGTGGCTGTGCCAGAGATCGACGAGGTGATCACGCGCCATCTGGAGACCCACACGCAGTTCACTGAGGTGTTCAAGTTCATTGAGCGCAACCTCGGTGCGGACTTGCGTCTCGAGCCGCTGGCCAGGACCTACGGCACGACCCCGGACGCATTCTCGATGGCGTTTTCCCGAAGTATCGGCATCAGTCCGAAAGATTACCTCACCCGCCGCCTCAATCAGGAGGCCCTGCAGTGGGTGATCAACTCCGATCTCAAGATGAAGGAAATCGCCGACAAGCTGCGCTTCAGCGACGAGTATTACTTCAGCCGGTTCTTCAAGAAACTCAACGGCTGCTCGCCAGCTACCTATCGCCGCCGGTGGTTGCGCGGATGAGACTCTTGAGCGGTTCCCACTGAGGTGTGTGCCCGGTTTTGCGGCAGAAGGAAACGTCAGAGAGCCGGTGGTTCCCGTTAGCGTCAGAAGACCGCTGGTATTGGCAATCAAGGTGGCGCTTCCGCCAATTGTGCCCGTGTTTCCGATTCCTCCACCAGTTAGGGAAAAGGCAGGCGGAGATGTGTAGCCGCTGCCCGGATTGGTGATGGTGATGCCACTGAGGTTGCCTGAGGCGTCGATGTTGGCTATCGCGCAAGCCCCGCTACCTCCTCCGCCAGAGATAACGACTAATGGGGCATCGATATATCCACCGCCGCTCACTGTCAGGCCAGTCGCGCTCACCCCGTAGCCAGCCGGGGCTAGCAGCGGCTGGGCCAGCGTGTTGTTATATGTCATGAACTGAGATCTGGAAATCACCTGCCGCACCGGATACGGACGCCACGCTCAAACTCGGCGCTGTGGTTTGCCCGGCCGTCAGCGTACCCGGGCATTTCATCACCGCGTTGTCTGTGTTCGAGTTGCCGATGGTCACCAGAGACGTGGTGTTTGTCCCGGTAGTCAGTTTTCCTGTCATCGACAGCGTGCCCGCCGATACCGTTGTCTGTCCGCTGTAGACGTTGGCGGTTCCCGACAAGGTCGTGGTCCCCGAGCCTGTTTTGAGCAAACCACCCACGCCAGTGATGTTGCCGCTGAATGTGCTGGAACCTGAACCGGTTGTTGTCAGCAAATTGCCATTGTTGGCAAGAGCGCCGGAAACGGTCAGGGTTCCGCTATTGTATCCCCAAGTGGCCAGATCCTGATACGCCCAATGCAGGACCAAATCGTTGCCGGTGCCGCCGTAGTAATTGGCGACGTATTTGTAGGTGACGCCATTATACGTCAGGTTCACCACCTGCCCCTGCGCCAGGTTACTGAATCGTCCGGTGATGAAGCCGAGCCCGGTGTTCTTCACCACCATGAGGTCCGTGCCCGTGGGTGGCGTGAATCCAAGTGACAGGCTAACGGTATTTCCTGTGACGGTGTAACTTGCCGCCGTCACCGGGACAGTGGCGACCGTGGTGAAATTTGCCGTCACGGTTACCGCCATAGACGGCAGCACCATGGCTAGCAAGGCGGAGATAAATAGACAATGGATTCGCTGGAGGATCATGAGGGTTCTATTGGGGAGGGGTGAAAACAGTGGGCAGTGTGAGGACTGGGTGGCGCGGGATGCTGGGTGGATTGGAAGAGAGCTGCACGCGGCCCGCTGGGAATGCGAACGCCGAACATTGAACGCCGAACACCCAACGTCGAACCGAAGAGAAGAATGCTGCGCGCGGAGCTGAGGCCCGTGCATTGGCACACGGGCGCGCCGTCCAATACTATCAATTTAGCAGGAGGATAGGCATCCTGCCTGTCAGGGGCGACGGGCTTCCAGCCTGTCGTTTCATGTGCAGACAGGCGGGACGTGCTGTCTTCCATCACAGGCGAGACGCCTGCAATCCGATCAAAGAGCGCCAAATTGACACTATCGGACGGGCCGCCCGTGCCCCTCTTGAAGAGGGTTCGCCGCGGCCGCTCTCTTGTTCGAAGTTCGGCGTTCGATGTTGAACGCGGAGCGAGCGCTAGCGAGCCTGGAGAAATCCGGCGAAGCCCTAACTAAAAAAACGGGCAGGCAGCGACAGGGGCAATGTTGGCGAGGGGTAGCTTCCCACAGGGCGGATTTTTGGGCTTGGGTTGGCTTGCCAAGTGGCGCTAGCATCCGGCCCGCCAGATGACCCCACCGATTCTCAGTGAAAAACTCCTCGCCTCCGTGTCGCGGGATTTTTTCCGCCCACTGACCCGTCCTTCCGCGGCGATCTACGTCGATTGCGCCGAGCGCTTGGCGGAGGTGGCGGGCGAGGCCGGCCGCATTCCCCAC
>JBAXCM010000425.1:0-4269 GCA_037141475.1 Verrucomicrobiota bacterium
CCCGTTGCAAAAATGCGTTGGTCCAGGCCATTTGCATCTCCACGATGAATTGTCGCCCGTTGGCATCCTTGCAGCGCACGTCCACGATCGAGTTTTTGATTAGAGGAATGTCCGGCACCTGTTCGCCGGGAAGATATTCGAGCGACACGATGAACTCGCTCTCATTCTCGAAAGGCAACACCCCGTTGAGAAATTCCCGAAGAATCTCGGGGTGCTCGCCGAAAATCCGTTTGAACACCATGTCACTGCGGGGATCGAGAAAGCGTGTCATGCGCCTGAGGATTAGCAGCCAGTACTCCGGCTGTCAATGGTGGCCTCCCAAAGGCAGCGATTCCAAAATGATAGTCGATGGGAATGAGGTGGCGCTTGTCGAATAGGCGAGTTCATCGGTGGTCATAGACACGCCGCTCCAATGCGACACGAATCTTGCGCGGCTCATAGGCTCGATGCAATTTCAGGGAATTGAACTTGCTCGAGCCGGTGGCCATCCTGAGGTCGTACGCTAGCTGCTCACACCTTAGGCGGCAATGGCCCACGCGCAGTGAAAATTCAAGTGCAGGCCCGCGATCAGCTCAACAGGCGGTCGATGACGTCCTGTGCGCAGTAGGATGTCTTGCCGGGCTCTAGAAAGCGCGCCACAACCACAGCATCGTCACCGCCAGTTAGAAGAGGTTTTTCCGTGCTGCCATCAGCGACGAGTTGGCCCAAGCCGAGGGTGGAGATGAGGCCGTTACAGACGCATTGGCGGCCAACCGTTTCCTCTAAACCCCCATCTTTGCGGAGGTAGTCATTGATGGGTTCGCTGGGGCAGCGGTAACCGACGCCGCCATCGGTTTTGCGATAAAGGTGTCGCAGGTAGCCCAAGTCGCAGATGCGGGTGCGGTCTTCACCACAGATGGGAATGGAGGTTTCAGGGCCGCCTTGGATGATCTTGAAAGGAAATCCCGTCGGCGACGCAACCGGATCGGTGAATACCCTCAGCACGCCGCGACGGCTGCCGTCGAGCACCTTTTGCTTGAGCTCGGGAGCTATGCCGGATTCCTCACAAAACGCGAAGGCGGTACCGACTTGGACGCCGACCGCACCGAGCGCCTGGGCTTCCGCGATTTTCCCGCGCTCGCCGAAGGAGCCGGCTAGCCAGTAGGGGAGGCCGAGGCTGGCTATTTTCTGCAAATCGGGTAGATCCCGTTCTCCGTAGATGGGTTCGCCGGCGGCGTCAATTTGCATGGTGCCGCGTGGCGGCGCATTGTGACCTCCAGCCGTCCATCCTTCGACAATGAAGCCATCAACGCGTCCGGAAGATTTGCGTGCCAAAGCGATAGCAAGAGTGGCGGATGAGACGATCGCCAAGAACTTGGGGCGGTCCAAGCGTTGATCGGGGGATTTTAGGTAAGGAGACGGATCAAACTCGGTGAAAAACTCCTCAGCCCCAGTCGTGCCGTGCACATCAATTTTCAAACGGGTCGCCTGGCCTTGCGCAAGCTGGTCCAAAATCCCCGGCACCGCCCTCGGTATACCTGCTCCCATCAGTACGTAATCCACCCCTGCAAGCATCGCGCCAAACAATGAGGGAATCGTCGGAAGCTGGATTTTTTCCAGTAAATTGATGCCGACCAAGCCGCGGTGGCCGTGCTTGGCGAGGTTGACTTCGACGAAATTGGCCAGAACCGTCAGATCAACCAGATCCTGAGAGGGTTTGAGGGCGTGCATCGGCACTCCAAGAAACTTCTTGGCGACCGACTTGCCGCCTTCAATGAAATAGCGCTTCCAGACGCGTTCGACGATGGCTGGAAAGGGGAATCGTGCGGCCGCCTCAGCCATGTGGCCACCCGGATCACCGCATTGGAGGCGCCGCGTTAAAAGTAGATCCAAGGCTGTGCCACTCACCACACCCAATTGTCCAGCTTGCGAAACGGCCCGGGCCAATCGCCAATTCGACACCCCTACCCCCATTCCTCCTTGAATAATTATCGGTTGCACCGTCATGCGTGGTTCAAGCTTGGGGCAGCAAGCTTGTAAAGCAACCCATTTTTCTAATCATCTTTTGTAAATCCGCATTTTTTCGATTTGAGGGGGATTTCCTGCGGGCATCCGCGTGATTTTGCTGATTTCTGTCTGGGAGTCCGGTTGAGAATCGGTAGAAAGTGGGGCAGGGTGGAGGCGATTTTGGGCGGGCTCTGGTATTGGCGCAGGGGGTCATCCCGTGCTACACGTTGTCCGCCCTGCTCCTTTACGTCCACATTCCCTTTTGCCATCGCGTTTGCCCGTATTGCTCGTTTTACAAGCACACGCCGGGTGCCACTCCTATTGGCGGCTTTTTGGATTCCCTCGCTCGTGAGGCATGCCAGCGCATCCCCGAGGCGACCGTCGCAGCGCGCACGCTCTATTTGGGGGGGGGCACGCCGAGTATGCTGTCGCCCGGGCATTTGCGCAATTTGTTTGCCGGGTTGAGATCGGTGGTTAACTTTGAGGTGCTGGAGGAGGTG
The DNA here is from genome assembly GCA_037141475.1 of Verrucomicrobiota bacterium. Lineage (GTDB taxonomy): Bacteria > Verrucomicrobiota > Verrucomicrobiia > Verrucomicrobiales > Akkermansiaceae > Luteolibacter. Next base: position 2,487 of record JBAXCM010000425.1, read on the forward strand.
ACTCTGGAAGCCAATCCGGCCACCTTTGACGCGGCCAAGGCGCATTTATTCCGGGAGTTGGGAGTGACCCGGGTGTCCCTCGGGATCCAATCGTTCGATGATCAAGTGTTGGCGACCTTAGGCCGCGAGCACACGGCGGCCCAGGCTAGGGAGTCTGTCGCGATTCTACGACGCGCTGACATTCCAGCGGTGAATATCGACCTGATGTTCTCGATTCCCGGCCAATCCAAGGCGAGTTGGCAGGCCACCCTCGAACAGGCGCTGGCGCTTGGACCAGAGCACATTTCCGCGTATAACCTCAGCTATGAGGAAGATACGGCATTTTTTGAATCCCTGCGACGCGGCGAAATGCGTGACGACGAAGACCACAACGCTGAATTCTTCCATTTTGCCGACGATATTCTAACCCATGCCGGGTTCGAGCACTACGAAACGTCCAACTATGCCCGGCCCGGCCAGCGATCATCGCACAACTGCGGCTACTGGCGGGGCGAGGATTATCTCGGCTTGGGGCCTTCGGCGGTCTCCACGATGGCTCACGTCCGCTCGAAAAATGTGCCCGACACCTCCAGCTATATTGCCCAAATCCAGGCGTTTGGGCATGCACTGGCCGAATCAGAAATGCTCGATCCGGAGGCGCGCCGATTGGAAAGCATCGCTCTGGGCCTGCGCACTGCCGAAGGAATTTCGCAGGATTTGCTAACGGCCGGTGCGTTGAGCCGTGCCAAGCACCTTGCCGATGCGGGTTTGCTGCAGTTTGCAGGGGGCCGGCTTCTGCTCATTCACCGAGGCCGTGCGTTGGTCGATCCGATCGCCGCCGAATTGGTGTAGCCCAGGTTTTGGGGTGATTTTTGGGTTGATTGTTCACTGGCCCGCGCCATGCTCCCGCCGCCGCAATTTATCAGCCCAATTTTCCCCCTCATGTCACTCGTCACTCAAGTGCGCCAAGCCGGCGTTGTCGGCGCTGGCGGCGGCGGTTTTCCCGCCCACGTTAAGCTCGTTGCCAAGGCCGACACCGTGATAGCCAACGGTGCGGAGTGCGAACCGTTGCTCCACAAGGATGCTGCGGTGCTCCAACACCGCGCCGCAGAAGTGGTGCGCGGTATCCTGTTGTCCGCAGATGCGGTCGGCGCGGCCGACGTGGTCATCGCCATCAAAGGCAAGAAGAAATACGCGGTGGCTGCTGTGGAGGCTGCCTGCGCCGGCACCCGGGTGCGGGTTCACTTATTGGACGACTACTATCCCGCTGGCGACGAGTATGATTTGGTCCACTCCGTCACGGGTCGGCTTATTCCACCTGCCGGCTTGCCGATTCACGTCGGTGTGGTGGTGCAGAACGTCGAAACTCTGGCCAACATTGCCGCCGCCGCCGACGGTCGCCCGGTCATTCGCAAAACCATCACCATTGCCGGGGCGGTGCGCCAACCCGCCAGCTTTGAGGTGCCCATCGGGATTTCACTGCGCGAGTGTATCGCTGCAGCCGGCGGTGCCACCGTGGCCGATCCGGTCCTCAATATCGGCGGAATGATGATGGGCGAGGCTACTTCCGATCTTGACCGGCCGGTCACCAAGACCACCGCCGGGGTGATCGTGCTGCCGCGTGACCACGACGTGATGGAACGCAAGTTCAAGCCCCCGCAGGTGCAGGCCGCCATCGGCAAGTCCGCTTGTGACCAGTGCCGCTATTGCACCGAATTCTGCCCGCGGTTTTTGCTGGGATACGCGGTGGAACCCCACCAGGTGATGCGCTCGCTGGGCTTCACCGCCACCGGTTCCGAGCGCT
>JBAXCM010000426.1:0-4266 GCA_037141475.1 Verrucomicrobiota bacterium
AAACTGACCAGCCCGTTCGTGATGTCCGGCTTTGCGGAAAGCAAAACCGTCGTCCTGGCCGGCTCAAGCGCCGGCGTTGGCGAACTCGCCTTCAACATCGACAACGTCTATGACCGCAACGGCAGGGCGATGACCTCGCTAACAAAATCCGGCAGCGGCACCTGGACGCTCTCCGGCAAAAACACCTACACCGGCCCGACGACGGTGAAGCAGGGCACGCTGTCGGTCACGAATGCGCAGGGCCTGGGCGACAAGACGGATGTCTTGGTTGCCGACGGCGCCATGCTGGAGCTGAACTTCAGGGGCGAGATGCACATCGGCAAACTCTCCCTCGATGGGAAACTCCAGCCTGCCGGCACCTACAGCGCGGCGAGCACTCCCAAGTTCATCAAGGGTGAAGGGATTCTGAAAATCCAGTGAATCGACAGCCTTACAAGACACCAGATTTCCTCATCCCTAGCGGGGCGGGGCCACAGACCTATCGAAATGCGATGGGGATTGACGATTGCCGAGTGATGATTGGAGATTTGCGATGTGAGCTTGAAGATCTGCGTCTGCGCCAGGCAAGCTTACACCAACAATCAAAAATCAACATTCATCAATTGGCAATCAAACCGGACCAGAATAACTTGGCACATTTACAACGACTTTTGGTTGTTAAGGTCCCCTCGCGCTGGCTCGTGAGCGTGGGGGTGGTCATGGCGATGCTCGCGCCGCTGGCTTCGGCGCGACCGTCTTGGTTCATTCGCAATTGGCAGTCTGATGCGGGGTTACCCGATAATACGGTGATAGGGATGACCCAATCGCCCGACGGTTTCCTGTGGGTGGCCACCAAGACGGGTTTGACGCGTTTCGACGGCGTGCAGTTCCGACCTTGGGCGGTAACGGTTGATGGAGTTCAGGCGGGCGCATGCAAGGCCGTGTTGGCCGACCGGCGCGGGCGATTATGGATTGCGGAGAATCAGGGGGTGGTGGTGTGTGTGGACCAGGGGCGCACGACGCCGGTGGTAGGGGCGGAACACGCCGCGGGGGATGTTGGAGGACGGCTCATGGTCGAAGACGCCGAAGGTGCCGTGTGGGTGTCCTACGGCGGCGGCGAGGTCTTGCGCATCAAGGACGGGCGGGTGCGTTCTTTCACCGAGGCGGACGGCTTGCCCGCCGGTGAAACCTGCCAGTTGGTGGTGGATGGGATGGGGCTGTTGTGGTTTTCCCGGGGGGATTGGGTGGGAGTCTTTCGGGATGCTAAATTCCGCCCGCTGCGGGAGTTGCCGGCCCGGATCATCACCGGTTGCCGTGCAGGAGGCATCTGGGGTTACAAGGATGGGCAACTCTGGAGGTACACCGAGGGCGGTGCCCCGGTCAAGCTGGGCGCGTTACCGGTCGATACGCCCTTGGTGACCCCGACGGCATTTCACGAAGACCGTGATGGCTTCCTGTGGCTCGGCACGCGCGAGGCGGGACTGTTCCACTTAGATCAAGCGGGAGTGGCATCAGCGACCATGTCCCAACAAACCATCTATACCCTTGCGGAGGACCGTGAGGGGAATTTGTGGGTTGGCACACGCGGTGGCGGCTTGAGCCAATTGAAGCCCAGTGTCGTGGAGTTGATGGCCATCAGTTCCGCCACCCCTTTCACGCCGGTGGGCTCCATCTGTCAGGATACCGCCGGGTTGCTGTGGGCGGTCCTCTGGCCCAACGGGGAAGTCTTGCGCAGCGCGGGCCAGGATTGGATGCCCGCGTCAGCCAAAGACGGGTGGTCGATTCCCCTTTCCCAATGCGTGGCGGCGGATTCCCAAGGCGGCGTTTGGGTCGGCACTCAATACAATGGCTTGCACCACTGGCAAGACGGGGCGGTGACCACCAGCCTCAGCGCAGACAACGGCCTGGGCGTGAACTCTAACGGCACCGGCGGTAACCAGGTCAACGCGCTGCTGACGAGCGCCTCCGGCGAGGTTTGGATTGGCCCCAATGGGCCGGATCTACCACGGCAGGTCTTGCAGTGCCAGCGCGCCGGGAAACTTCAAACTTTCCACCTGCCCCTCGGCAGCGGAGCGGTGGTCGCCCTGGCCATTGATGCCGCCGGCGTGTGCTGGACAGCCACCGCCAAGGGTCTGCTGCTGCGGGTGCGCGACAATGTTCTGACGGACGAAACTGCGAGCACATTCGCGGGAGCCGGCGCAATCCGCTGTTTGTTAGGCACGGCGGACGGCAGTTTGTGGATCGGCTATGGCGGCCAGGGTCTGGGGCGGCTCAAAGGTGGTCATTTCAGCCACTTCCGGATGGAGCACGGGCTGCACGACGACTATCTCTCCAACATCCTCCCGGATGCGCACGGACGGCTGTGGTTTGCGGGCAACCGTGGGATTTTCTGCGTGCGCGAAAAGGAACTCGACGACTTCGCGGACGGGCGGGCCACACGGATCTGGTCGGTGGCATACGGGCGCAACGATGGCTTGCCGCAGTTGCAGGCCAGTTCCGACGCCTGGCCGGGCGCGCAACGGGGCACGGATGGCCGTTTGTTCTTCGCCATGCAGTCCGGGGTGGCCGTCGTCGATGCGGACAACCTCAAAGAGAACAAGCAGCCGCCGCCGGTGGTCATCGAGCGGGTGACGGTCAACGGCAAGATCGTGGCGACCTACGGGGCGGGCGGAACACCGGCATCCTCGAATTCCGCCGTACCGCTTGAGCTGTGCCAAGGCGATGCGCACCTGTACCTCGCACCTGGCCAGCGGCAGCAAGTCGAGGTTGATTTCACGGCATTGACGTTCACGAAACCGGAGAGCATCGGGTTCAAGTACCGGCTGCACGGCCTGGACGCGGACTGGGTCGAGGCCGGCACGCGGCGGGTAGCCACCTACGCTCAAGTCCCGCCTGGGCACTATCATTTTCAAGTGCGCGCTTGCAATAGTGATGGCGTTTGGAACGAAACCGGCGCGGCGCTGGAACTCACCGCCGAGCCATTCTGGTGGGAGACAACCTGGTTCCGCGTGACGGCCCCGCTGACGGCCGCAGGGCTGTTGGCGAGCGTGATCATCCTGGGTTGGCGGCGACGGCACCGACGCCAGATCGAGCGTCTGGAAATGCAGCAAGCCACGGAACGCGAACGCGCCCGCATTGCCCGCGACATTCACGATGATCTCGGAGCGACCTTGACGCAGATTGTCATGTTGAGTGATTCGAGCGGTGCGCTCGCGCCGTCAGCGGCGGGCTCTCTGGGCAAAATCCACCAAGTGGCGCTGACCATGACGCAGACGATGGATGAGATCGTGTGGGCGGTCAATCCGCGCCACGACCGGTTCGACCAACTGGCGATGTATCTGGATGCTTATGCTCAGGAGTATCTCGATGCGTCCGGCCTGCTGTCGTGCGTGGAATTCCCGGGCTCGTTGCCGCGTCGGCCGATCTCGGCCCAGGTGCGGCACAACCTGTTTCTCGCGTTCAAGGAGGCGCTCAACAATCTTGTCCGCCATGCCGCCGCGCGGCGGGTGCGGATCTGCCTGACAGTGCAGCCGGGCGGGTTTTCCTTGAGCGTCGAGGATGACGGCGTGGGATTCAGCGTCGATGCGTCTGCGGCTCCCCGCGCCGACGCCGGCAACGGCTTGGCGAACATGTGTGCGCGATTGACCGCGATGGGCGGGCGCTGTAGCGTGGGCAGTGTGCCTGGTCGTGGCACGCGGGTGGTGTTTGAGTTGCCATGGGAACCCTGAACCACGAACCCTAAAACCCTAAAACCCTAAAACCCTAAAACCCAAAAACCATGAAAATCCTCGTTTCCATCGTTGAAGACCACGCGCCGCTGCGTCAGATCATGGCCGAATGGATCGGCCAGGTGCCGGACATGAAACTGGGGCGCACCTATCCGGACGCCGAAACCGCGCTGGCCGACCTGCCCCAACACCCCGCCGACGTGGTATTGATGGACATCAACCTGCCCGGGCTCAATGGCATCGAGTGCGTGCGGCAGTTGAAGCCGCTACTGCCGGCCACGCAATTTGTGATGGTGACGGTGTACATGGACGCCGACCGGATCTTCAAGGCGCTGGCGGTCGGTGCCACCGGCTATCTGTTGAAACGCTCCTCACACACCGAACTGTTGCAGGCCATCCGCGAGGTGGCCGCCGGCGGCTCGCCGATGAGCCGCAACATCGCCCGCCTCATCGTCGAAAAGTTTTACGCCGTGCCGCCCCAGTCGCCGGACATGGAGCTGCTCAGCGACCGCGAACTCGACGTGTTGCGCTTGCTCGCCCGCGGCCAAGTGTACAAGGA
>JBAXCM010000427.1:0-4260 GCA_037141475.1 Verrucomicrobiota bacterium
CAATGCCATCGCTGCGGGTTTCCAGGGCCAGCGCCAATGGACAGATCACTTTCCTAACGGAGATTTTCTTGAGGCGATGTTGTCCTCATCGTTCGATTGGAATGGCAAGCGAGCGCCCTACATTGTGGCCACCGAGAACGATGCTCTCAACGGCGCGGGCATGTTGTTTGGCTGGCTTTTAACCAACACGGCGCAGATTTTCGCTGACCTGCGGACGTACTGGAGTCTCGACGCCATCGAGCAGGCGTCAGGCCAGCGCCTCGCGGACCCGTTGGTTGGCGACGGCATCCTGCACCTCATCAATTCGGGTGCCGCCGCACTCGATGGCACCGGTCAGTGCAGCGACGCCCAGGGCCAGCCGGTGATGAAGCCGCACTGGGACATCACCGAGGAGGAAGTCGCCAAGTGCCTTGCTGCCACCACTTGGCATCCGTCAATTTCCGAATATTTCCCAGGTGGTGGCATGAGCACCCGCTACCGCACTCGCGGTGGCATGCCCGCCACCATGCTGCGCCTCAACCTCGTCGACGGACTCGGGCCGGCCCTGCAGCTTGCCGAAGGATACACCGTCGAATTGCCCGATGCCATCCACGACGCCCTCGACCAACGCACCAATCCGACGTGGCCGACGACCTGGTTTGCGCCCATTCTCAATGGCCAAGGACCGTTCCGCAGTGCTTACGATGTGATGAATCACTGGGGTGCCAACCATTGTGTGATGACCTGCGGCCACGTCGGACACCTCTATATCACGCTGGCGGCGATGTTGCGCATCCCGGTGTATATGCACAACGTGGACGAAACCCGCGTGTTCCGCCCAAGCGCATGGAATGCCTTCGGCACCGCCAATCTCGAGGCCGCCGACTTTCGCGCCTGCAGCACCTATGGCCCGCTCTACGGCAGAAGATAGTCGGATGAACGCTACGCTATGAGGTGCCTTGTAGCGGCGCGTCTGTGACCGCCGGCGCCCATGAGGTGAATTGTAGCGTTGTTTCTGGACAGGGCGGGGAACCACGGGCAAATTGCCGCGACACAATGCGAATTTCTGACCGCTACATCGGACGACAGGTGCTGTTTGGCACGCTGTTGGCGATCTTGGTGCTGAGCATGGTGCTTCTCCTGGGAAATTTGTTCAAACAGATCCGTCCGCTGTTGGTGGACAAGCACGCGCCGCTGTGGCTGGTGCTGCGTTTTGTGCTGACGGTGTTGCCGTTTTCGTTGATGTTCACCATTCCGTGGGGTTTTCTTTCGGCGGTGCTGTTGGTATTTGGGCGAATGTCGTCGGATCAGGAGATCACAAGTTTTCGGGTGGCTGGGGTGAGTTTGGGGCGTTTGGTGGTGCCAGTGTTTGTGATAGCGGCCCTGTTATGCGGGGTTTGCCTGTGGCTCAATATTAACGTGGTCCCTCAGGCCCGGGGGTCGCTCACCGATTTGCTGTATGAGCAGGCCAAGCGGGATCCGCGCTCGTTGTTGAATCCGGGGATGGTCCATGCCGGATTGCAGGACGTGAAATTTTTTGTGGAAGACCAGAAGGGGGATTCCTTCAAGGGGTTGCACCTGTACCGGGCCCCGGCGAACGCCGCTGCCGATGCTCCGCTGGACGCCTATTTGCATGCGGAGCGCTTCACGTTTGTGGTGGATGACGCGAAAAAGGAACTGCGTCTCAAATTGTACAACGCCTCCTTCGAGACCCGCAAGCCGGACGGCACCGTCGAGATGTTTTTTGCCGAGGAGGCCGAGCCCTATCTCATTCCCTACGGTGTCGCCAAGACGGAAAAGTCAAAACCCACGGCCATGACGAATCAGGAAATCGCTGCCTATGTCCGCAGGCATCCGGAACTCACCGCGGAGCAACTGGTGAAATACCGCACCGAGATCACCGAGCGCTATTCGTTTTCGCTGGCCTGTCTGGCGTTTGCCTTTGTGGCGGTGCCGCTGGGGATTCAGACGCGGCGCCGCGATTCCTCGGGCGGATTGCTGATGAGCATGTTGCTCGGCACTGGCTACTTCCTGTTCATCATGGTGGCCAATGATAGCAAAACCACTGCCGGGGCCACCCTTGCACTTTGGGCTCCCAATTTGCTCTGCGTGGCCATCGGTCTCTGGCTGTTCCGGCGTGCTCAGTATAAGTGAGCCCGCCGTCCGCCTCACAGCGGCATGAAGTACAGGACGTAAATCATCTGCGCTGCCGCCAGGATGCCCAGTGCCGTCGATACCACCCACAGCGGCTTCTTCTTCACAATGAGCGCCGTGGCTCCCAGCGCAATGGCCACCTGAAATAGCGTGATGGACAAACCCATTTCCCGCGAGTGTTCCGCCTCGCTCGTCGCCTTGGTGCGGGCCGCTTCACGCGCCGCTTCGTAGGCCTCCGCCTTGGCCGTGATGTCGGCCTTGTCCTTGTCGTATTTAGCGATCTTGTCCTGCATTTTTGCCAGTGCCGCTGCATCGGGTGTCGGCGCGGCAGCGAGGCGCTCCAGCTCGAGTTGATAGAGGTTTTGTTTGATCGACTTCGCCTGATAGAACGCCCATTGGTCGGATGCCTTCGCCTGATTGAACGTCGCCTCGTTCATCTCCTTCAATGTGCGCGTGGAGAACGCGCCGCCCTTGAGGGTTGCGATGGCCGCGAGCACTGCGATGACCACCATGGTCAGCGACACGTATTTCGTCCATTGATCGCGTCTCTCCTTTTCCTTTTGGGCGGCGTGTTCAGCGCGCCATTCAGCCACCAATTCTTTCAAGTCATCTAAATCTGTCGTCTGCATGGGAGTGTTGTTATGTTAGAAAAAAATTCACTTTTCGGTGGGTTTTGACTGTCGCTTTAGGATGGCGGCGGGGTCGTCCTTGAAGGTGTCGGCGAAGTCGATCACGCACAGGGTTTTGAACGTCTGATGCGGCCCCCTGGCAATCCCCACCAAGCGGTAGTTGCTGTTGTAGATGATCTCACGATGCCCGCGGCTCGCAACCCCGTCGTCGATAATGAGGGCCATCACAATCTGCCGGGCCTCATAGAAACCATAGGAAATACACTCGCCTGAAGCACTTCCGACTTCGCCATAGCGCCCGACCCTTGCGGCTGGGCTGCTGCCATCGGCCCCCTCATGGCTGACGAGTCCCTTGGGGCCGCTGTCCAGCACGTGATCGAGAGCCGCGCGGGCCAGTCCTTGCGAGAATTTCAGAGGGGCAAGCGGCGGCTGTTTGGATAGGGCGGCTATCGCCTCATCGACGGCGGTGACGCCCTCTTGGGTGATCAATCGCGTTCCTCCGAAGCCGACATAGGTAAGGCCCTTGAATTCGCGGCGGTGGTCCTTAAGATACTCGACGTATTTCATGGGAGCAGTCCTCGCGACGTTCAACTCACCGAGCAGCGACTTTTGAATGCCCTCGGCGGGAAGAGCACCGATGGGTGCTCCCTGTGCCGCCGTCATCATGATCAGTCCGAGCCAGCAGACGCGCAACCCCCTGAGCGGGTCTGGGGAATGCATGGGTTGGCGTATCAGGAAATCTCGCACGAACACAAGGGGGGGGCTTGCAAAAAAGAACTTGCCGGTTTTGGCAGGACAGTATCCGGGGTGCGGACACGTCGGCGGATGGATAGTCCCGGCTGAGCCGGTTGGCAAGCCGGGAATCGTCCGGGAGAAATTTTCCATGGCATGGAGCCCGTCGCCGTCATGTTGATGCCAGCCCGGGAATCTCAAAAAATATCTGCCCCGTTGGTATTTTGCGCTTGCGCCCCTGTTTGAGCATGGTACCAATCCGCAGCAGCAAATTATGCCCATTGGTTTCCAACGGGTTAAGGTGCTTCGCCCGTGGTAGAGGGGCATTAGCTCAGTTGGTAGAGCGTCTCGTTCGCAATGAGAAGGTCAGGAGTTCGAATCTCCTATGCTCCACGCCTTTTCCAAGCTGGTTTTCCCCCAGCTCCAGGCCGATTCCACGCTCTTCACCGTTAGGGATGGTTTCCGCCACACTCGGCATCAATCTAGCCAATTCTTTCAGATTTCGTTAGAATTAAGCCAGCGCAGGGACGTGATGAGGAAGCGGCGGCCGAAATTTTTGTTAGCCTGGCTCTTGAGTTGGGCTGGAGCGGTTTCGACGGGGTCGGCGGGATCGACCCATTCGGGGAATCGTTGGACGACGGCTTCGCAAGTGGCGTGGGCGGTGATTTTGCCAGAGGCGTCGCGTGCTTCGCCGTAGCCGCGGATGGTGAACGTGTCTGAGCGGGGAGTGGCGGCATTGCCTAACACGTTAAGGATATCCGCTTGG
>JBAXCM010000428.1:0-4258 GCA_037141475.1 Verrucomicrobiota bacterium
GGGGTGGGATTCGAACCCACGGGACCTTTCAGCCCTCCAGTTTTCAAGACTGGCGCAATCGACCACTCTACCACCCCTCCATGGGCAACGCCCGTGGCGGGATAATGGCTGAGGTGAAGGGGAAATCAAGCAAATCCATCGGGCATGTTTAAAATGAATATTTTGTGCTTAGCAGGCGTCGGCCGATCGGCTACAGATTGGCCATGGACGAACCGACGCGCGATCACGGCCCACAGCCACTGGACCGATGGCTGAACCAGTGGCAGATGACCAATCACGATTTGGTCACGGCCTCGGGGGAACAATTGAACCACAAGCAGGTGCAGAGGGCTCGCAGTGGGCGTCAATTGACGCTGCACGTGATGCAAAAGGTGATGAGGGCGCTCAACGCTGCGATTCGTGGGAGTTTGGACGAGCAAGCGCAGGCGAAATTTATCGAGTATCCGCACCGCCAATTATTCAACTACGCCAAGAACCACGATCCGGCATGGCAGGACCCCAACGAGGAGCTGCTGCCCCCCGCAACGGCGCTATGAATCTCCCGAGGAACATGCCCCGGGAACGCCGAGCCCCAGCTCGACAAGAACCCGCTTTACAGGCCAAGTTCCTCAATTTTCCACACCTCAGCGAGCGCCTGGTTCTGGTGCTGAAGAGGCACTAAAATTGCCCGGAATGTCCTTGGTATTAGCCGAAATCCGACCCCAATTGCCGCCCCGACCGACGGCACTGGCCCAGGGAATGCTGCGGGAGGTGATTGGAGCAGGCGATCTGGTGATTGATGCGACAGCGGGCAACGGCCATGACACGGTGTTTCTAGCGGAATGCGTGGGTCCCGGCGGTCGGGTGCTGGCATTTGATGTGCAGGCAGGAGCCATTGCCGCAGCGCAGGAGCGCGTCAGGGCAGCGGGGCTGGGCCTGCGGGTGGAATTTTTTCAGGAAAGCCACGCAATGATGGATACCCGCGCCGTTCCCGGCACAGTGGCGGCAGTGATGTTCAACCTGGGCTATCTGCCCGGTGAGGATCATCGGGTGATGACCGAGCCAGCCACGACCCTCCAAGGACTCGCATGCGCCAGCGAGCTGCTCAGGGAGGGCGGCGGGCTGGCGGTGGTGTGCTATCCGGGCCACCCCGGCGGTGCGCTGGAGGCAGCCGCGGTGGAACGATGGTTTGAGGCACTGGCAGAACGGCGCTGGAGGGTCGCCCGCTACGGCGTGCTGGGCACCCGCCGGCCAGCGCCGTTTCTGCTGTTAGCCTCGCGGGCAAGCGTCTGATTTCAGCTACACCCTTGCGAAGTGCCGCACTGGGTACAACAGCCGCAAGCGCCAGCGCGGATGACCTTGTCGGAGCCGCAATTTGAGCAGGTGATGCCCATAAAGGCACTGCCTAGAGCGGTTTTGACGCGATCATGGCCGGCGACGGGCAGCACCGAGAGGTCGTCACCGGTGCGGCTCAACTCGCGGACCGGGCGGTTGACGGCGGCTTTTTCCATTTCGGTGATTTCGGGCATGGGCAGGTCTTCCTGATAGGAGTCCGGCGAAGTGGCTTCGCGATAGCCCTTGATGAACTGGCAACCCATCCAGCGGAAGACGTAGTCGGTGATGCTGAAGGCAGTGCGGATATCCGGATTTTTGGTGAATCCGCTGGGTTCGAACCGCTGATAGGCAAATTTTTTCACCATTTGTTCGAGAGGCACACCGTATTGCAGGGAGATGGAGGTGAGGGTGGCAACGGTGTCCATGAGGCCACCGATGGTGCTGCCTTCCTTGGACATTTGGACGAACAATTCGCCGGGTTGGCCGTCGGCGTAGAGGCCTACGGTGATATAGCCTTCGTGGCCGGCGATCTCGAACTTGTGAGTCAGTGACATGCGGGTATCGGCCATTTTGCGGCGGTGCGGGCTATCGAGTTGCTGACGCAGGGCGGCGTTTTCAGTGCTGAGCTCTGCGATGCGCCGGCCGAATTCCAACATTTCCGGTGCAGCCACCACGACGGCGGCGGGTTCGGCGCTGCCGCCCATGTCCTTGGTTTGGCGGGTGTTGAGGGGGGCGCTGCGTTTTGAACCGTCGCGATAGATGGCGACAGCCTTGAGTCCGAGCTTCCAAGCCTCGATGTAGGTTTGCATAATCTCCTCGACGGTGGCACTTTCGGGGAGGTTGACGGTTTTTGAAATGGCACCACTGAGGAACGGTTGGGCCGCAGCCATCATGCGGATGTGGCCGGTGTAGTGGAGGCTGCGGGTGCCGCGGTGGGCTTTAAACGCGCAATCGAACACTGACAGATGCAGCTCTTTGAGGCCGCTGCGCACGGGTTCTCCGGTTTGCTCATCAACAACGGTTTCGATGGTATCGTAACGTTCGATGTGAGCGAGGATGGACGTGATTTCCGGTTTGCTGTAACCGAGGTTGCGCAAGGAAAGTTCGACGGTTTGATTGACGATTTTGAGCATGCCACCGCCGGCAAGCAGTTTGTATTTGACTAGGGCAATTTCCGGTTCGATGCCGGTGGTATCGCAATCCATCAGGAATCCGATGGTGCCGGTGGGGGCCAGCACGGTTACCTGGGCGTTGCGGTAGCCGTGGGCGCGACCCAATTCGAGAGCGCGCTCCCATTCCAAACGGGCGGCCTGTTTGATATGGGCGGAGCGCGGTTCGTCTTGGATCTGCTCGATGGCCGCCTGGTGCTTGTGCATGACGGCGAGCATCGACGGCTCGTTGGTGGTCAAAGGCGGATGCTCAACTCCGCTGCAGCGGCTGTCGCGATAACCTCTAAATGGGCCTAACACCGCAGCCATTTCCGCGCTGCAAGCGTAGGCGTGACCAGTCATCACAGAGGTGATGGCACCGGCCAGAGCGCGGCCTTCGTCGCTGTCGTAACCCAGGCCGTAGCTCATGATGAGGGCACCGAGGTTGGCATAGCCGAGGCCGAGGGTGCGGAAGATATGCGAATTCTCGGTGATACTCTTGATCGGATAGCTGGCGTTATCGACGAGGATTTCCTGAGCGGTGATGAAAATGCGAACTGCGGCGCGGAAGCGGTCGATATCAAATGAGCCGTCGGCGTGTTTGAAGCGCAGCAGGTTGAGTGAGGACAGGTTGCAGGCGGTGTCGTCGAGGAAAAGGTACTCGGAGCAAGGGTTGGTGGAATTTTGACGGCCGGTGCCTTTGCAGGTATGCCATTCGTGAATGGTGGTGTCGAACTGCATGCCGGGGTCGCCGCAGACGTAGGTGCCCTCGGCGATTTTGCGCAACAGCTCGCGGGCATTCTTTTTCTCGCAAGGATCACCATCGCTGACGCGCTTGGTCCACCAATCGCGGCCCTCAACGGCGGCCTGCATGAACTCGTCGCTGGCGCGCACCGAGAGGTTTTCGTTTTGATACATCACCGAGCCGTAGGCGTCGCCGTTGTAACTGCCGTCATAGCCTTGCTCGATGAGTGCCCAGGCCTTTTTCTCCTCGAGGGTCTTGGCTTCGATGAATTCCTCGATATCCGGATGCCAATCCTTGAGGGTGTTCATCTTGGCGGCACGGCGGGTCTTGCCGCCTGATTTAACGACGTTGGCCACTTGGTCATAAACGCGGAGGAAGGACAGCGGGCCGGATGGGCGGCCACCGCCGGAGAGTTTTTCGCGAGTGGAGCGCAGGGTGGAAAGGTCGGAACCGGTTCCAGAACCGTATTTGAACAAGAGGGCCTCCGAGGCCGCCAGCCGCATGATGTCCTCCATCGTGTCGCCCACGCCCTGAATGAAACACGCACTGGCCTGGGGGTATTGGTACTGGGTCGGCGCACGCATTGCCTTGCCTGCATTGCGATCGTAATACCAAGTGCCTTCGCCAGAGTGCTTGCCGGTGCCGTACTGGTGATAGAGACCGACGTTGAACCACACCGGCGAATTGAAGGCGCCGTGCTGGTGCAGACACAACCACGTCAGATCAGCGTAAAATGCCGCGGAACTTTCTTCGTCGGCGAAATAGCCGTCGGCGATCCCCCAGTCCGTGATCGAGCGCGTCACCCGGTGAATGAGTTGGCGCACCGAACTTTCCCGGCCGCCCGTCTTCGGGTCGGTGCCGCGCGAAAGGTCCCCATAAAAATATTTCGACACGGCGATTTTGGTCGCCAGTTCGCTCCATTCCTTTGGCACTTCGACATTTTCCTGCCGGAAAATTGCTTTGGCCGAGCTGTCGGTGATCTCTGCGGTACGGAATTCCCATTCGATATCCTCGAACGGATCGACGTCAGGGGTACTGAACTGGGTTTCAA
>JBAXCM010000429.1:0-4252 GCA_037141475.1 Verrucomicrobiota bacterium
TGATAGATCCACCCGCGCATCCCGGTGGGGCCGAGGTTGTAGGTCCATTTCAGGGACTCCTTGTCAATCGTGGCAGCCGCGCCCGGCACGGTGAGGTTCGGCGCGGCAGCCTTGGGCGCGGCGGCGTGGAGCGGGGCAGCCATGGCCAGCAAGAGAGCTGAAGCCAGGGAACGAAAAGGTAACGGAGTGGTACTTTGATTCATAGGTGACGTGGGAAGTAGTAATCAGACGAAGACAGAAGACAGAAGACTTCAAGACAGAAGAAAAGAGGAAGAGGGGATTTTAGCGCGCCTTGCCCTCTGGTCTTCCGTCTTCTGTCTTGGAGCGCAGCGAACTTCTGTCTTTCTCAAGGAAGTTGCGGGGCCGCCGGTGCGCACCGGCGACCCCGCGGGAATCCGGAGAAAACCCATTAACTCCGGAAAGGGGCGGGCTCGCACGCGAGCCGATTGTGGATTGTGGATGGTGGATTGTGGATGGTGGATTGTGGATTGTGGATGGTGGATTGTGGATTGTGGATTGTGGATTGTGGATCGTTGATTGTATTTCTTATTTTTTTCCTGTGGACAGGTCCCCGCTGAGGCGGATCACAGCCCCCGGTTGCATCTTCATCTCCACGGATTTTTTACCATAGCGTACTTGGCAGACCTTGCCGGTATGACTGCGCAGCGTCACCGAGGTCAGTTTGCAGTCCGCCCATGCCATATCCACCTCGAAACCGCCGCGGGCACGCAGGCCGGTCACAGAACCGTTAGGCCATGCACCAGGCAAGGCCGGCAGCAGATGAAGCTCGCCCGCCTGGCTCTGGAGCAACATCTCACACACTCCTGCCGTGGCACCGAAGTTGCCATCCATCTGAAAGGGCGGATGCGTGTCGAACAGATTGAGCATGATGTTGTTTTTCAAGAGTTCGGAATACATCTTATATGAATGGTCGCCGTCTAGCAATCTCGCCCAGAAATTGATTTTCCACGCCTTGCTCCATCCGGTGCCGTCATCGCCGCGGGCCGTCAGCGACACCTTGGCCGCCTCGGCAAGAACCGGCGTTTTTGTCGGCGAAATCTGCCGGCCCGGATGCAGGGCAAACAAATGCGACACGTGGCGGTGCTGGTTATTCGGGTCGTCGCGGTCAACCATCCATTCCTGCAACTGTCCCCACTTGCCGATTTTCGGGACTAGCAACTTGTCGCGCATGGCGATGATCTTCTGGCAATACTCCGGATCGACACCAAGTGCCTGCGAGGCTTCGATATAGTTAGTAAACAAATCCCAGATGATTTCCTGGTCGAACGACACGCCGTCTTCGCGCGGTCCCTGCTCGGGTGAAAATCCCTTGGGGGCCACCAGGGTGCCATCGGGCAGCGCCTTGAGCCGATCCTCCCAGAACTCGCATACTTCCTTCATCACCGGATAGGCCACGGTCTTGAGATAGGTCTTGTCACCGCCAAAGGCATAGTGCTCCCACAAATGTTGGCAATACCAGGCGCTGCCGGGCGTGTTCCACTCCCAACTCGACCCGCCGAAGATGTTATTCTCGGTCTGCACGGTCCACCCGCGCTTCGATTTGAACTCGGCCGACGTCTGCTCGGTCCTCACCTCACGCAGGCTGAAGATATAGTTGAGCAGCGGCTCGGCGCACTCCGGCAGGTTGGCAGCCTCGGACAACCAATAATTCATCTGGATGTTGATATTGGAGTGA
This sequence comes from Verrucomicrobiota bacterium, assembly GCA_037141475.1. Lineage (GTDB taxonomy): Bacteria > Verrucomicrobiota > Verrucomicrobiia > Verrucomicrobiales > Akkermansiaceae > Luteolibacter. The sequence continues at coordinate 1,697 of JBAXCM010000429.1, forward strand.
TAGTCACTGCGCCACGGCGGGGTGTTGCTGTTATTCCAGAGGCCTTGCAGATTGGCGGGCAAGGCGCCACGCGACGAACCCATCAGCAGATACCGGCCGTATTGAAACAACAGGTTCTCCAATTCCGGATCCTTCGCGTTGGCTTGCTTGTAGTTGTCTAACCGCTTTGGAATCGGCAGGACCGCAATGGCGGCGTCCGTCTTGCCGTTGTCCAACGCTACGCGTTTAAACAGTGCCTGGTAGTCCTTGACATGCCCCGCCAGCAGCGCGGGGTATGGGCGCTTAGCCGCCTTGTCGATTTGCTCGGTTAACAGACGGTGCGGCGCTTCACCGGTGCGCCAGCCTTTGGCACGCTGATTGAGGTAGTCCGTGCCGGCGCCAACCATGAGCGTCAGGCTGTTGACGTTCTCAAAGGCGATACCCGTTGGCGTCGCGGTCAAGGTGCCACCGTCGTTGATGACAAGGATCTGTGATTCATATGGCAGGCCGTTTTTCAGCTTGCCCGCCGCAGTCAGCCTGTTAGGGCCGATCACGGGTTTGGCCTCGTGCCCATCCTTGAGGGTGAGGGCGCCGCTGTGGTTCCCCGGCTTGTCGGCGGTGAAGCGGAACACCATGACCTGGTCGGGAAAACTGGCAAACGCCTCGCGGCGGAAAGCTACCCCGTCGCTGGTATAGCTCACCGTGTGGAGCGCCCGGCTGATATCGAGTTCGCGCCGGTAGTTCGTCACGGGCTTGGCCCGTGGCAGCGCCACCTCAAACTCGCCGAGATTCTGATACCAGCCCGTGTCTTTTTCGTCGCCTTCCCATAGGCTATCCTCGTTGAGTTGAATGGTTTCCTTGTCGGCTGCACCAAAGATCATCGCGCCCAGCCGACCGTTGCCGATGGGCAGCGCCTCCGACTCCCAGTTGCCTGCCGGCTGGTCATACCATAGCACCTGAGGTGCGGACGGGCTTGCCACAGGGGCAGCGGCGGAACTGGTGGCGCTCGAAGCCGTGCCATGGATGCTGCTCACGGCGGAGGGCGGCGATCCCTTGGCGATGATCCCTGGGCCGCCCTTGGGGGCTAGCGACAGCGTGTGACCGCCCGTTCCCGTGACCTGGAATTTGCTGAAGTCGGTTTGCTGCTCGCCATCCACGCGGATATTCCCGGCGGTGACCAAGGCTTGATAGTCCGCCAAGACCTTGTTGCCAGCCGTGAAAGTGGCCGTGGAACCCGTGGCAAAACTGATGTAGTTCATGTTCCCTGTGGCAGTGCCCGTGTTATTGAAAGAGAGGCTGGTTACGGTGAGCGAGGCTGCCCCCGCAAGGAGCAAGTGACGGGCACCAGCCGCTTGGTTACCTTGCCCGAACCATAGATCTCCAGGCTGGTTTTGGGACGGGCACGGGCTGATTACCACCGACGCCTTGTCGGTCAGGCTCCACTGCGCTACATCAGAACTGGAAAGACCGTTGCCCAAGAGCACATGATTAGATAAAAGGATGGCATTACCAGACATGTTGTAGGTGCCGGGATGAGTCTGGGCAATGATCATCCCATATTGAGAATTCGACAGGTCGATTGTGCCGCCAGTCTGATTCAATACAGCACCGTACCCAATGTGTCCCCAGTCCGTAACAGTAAGAAGGCCATCGCCAGTTCCACCACTGGTACTCGTCCAAGTCGTGTCGCTAGCAACAGTCCAAGTGGGAACGGTATCCGCGCGGCTCACGCCGGGGAGGGCGAAAAGTCCCAAGGCCAGCGCCGCAGCGAGGCCGGTGAGGAGGCGGCGGAGTGGAATGTTTGTGTGGCTTGATTTCATGGTTCTATTATTGGCGTTTGGATTGTTCGGGGATGGGGAGATTAAGTTAGCAGTTATCAGTTATCAGGAGAAGACAGAAGACAGAAGACAGAAGAAAAGAGTGGATTGGGGATTGGGGATTGGGGATGCGCCGCAACTTCTTCTATCCACTATCCACTATCTTCTATCTATGATCTATTATCTACGATCCTCGATCCTCGATCCTCGATCCTCGATCCTCGATCCTCGATCCTCGATCCTCGATCTTGCATCTCTTCCGCCTTATTTCCGTGTCACAGCCAGGCGGGCGAAGATCTTGCCTTGGTCCGCGGGCAGCGTGTAGGAGATGGTGGCGCCGTCATTCGCATCCGGGGTAACGATGGTCCATGGATTCTGGAGGTTGGGCGAGGTTTCAATCGCGTAAGTGACATCATTGTTGGTGACCGCGGTGGGGCGCTTGGCGAAGCTGATCAGTCGTCCTGTTAGAATCGCGGGCGAACCATTGGTGCCTTTCGTGTTGAGATTGTTGAGGGCGTAAACGACCAAGTTGGGAATGCCGTCTGGACCCACAGTGCTCGGCTCGCCGTTCAGCGGTGGTGTTTGGGCGAGTGCCCAGGTGGCGTATGAACCGGCACCACTGCCCAGCGACAAGGTGTTTCCCGTCACCTGGAATTTGCTGAAGTCGGTTTGCTGCACTCCATCCACGCGGATATTCCCGGCGGTGACCAATGCCTGATAGTCCGCCAAGACCATGTTGCCGGCCGTGAAGGTGGCCGTG
>JBAXCM010000430.1:0-4241 GCA_037141475.1 Verrucomicrobiota bacterium
CTCAGGACAAACCTCAGGACAAACCTCAGGACAAACCTCAGGACAAACCTCAGGAATAATCCCTTCCTTGTGGATTCCCCATGAGGCCACTGAAGCACCTCAAAACTGGACAGATCTGGCCGCTCAGATAAGAGCAAGCCTTCATAGATAAAGGCGTGCATATCAAGCCAAGGCGAAATCAATCACCACCCGTTTCAGTGAACCCTGACAACCAGCAGCCGCTACGGCCTGGACGGCTGGCCGAGACGTGTCGGGCGATCCTTGGGCACAATTTTAGGGGGCAAAGTTTCCTTTGCAGATTCTTTGACCGGTTCCTTCACCCCTTCCTTGTCTGGGGGCACCACAGCCTCCGGGGCGGGCCTTGGCCGGGTCAGCACCGCCCAATCCACATTGCCGTGATCAAGGCGGTCCACCTCGCTGGCATACACGGCCTCCTCGTTTTTTGAATCGAGTTCAGCGGCGAGTTGGAAAAACATGCGAGCGAGCATGAGGTTTTCCGGGCTCTCCTGCTTAACCAGAAGTTGGCCCCGAGTGAGCAAAAGGCGGGCGAGCACCTGCGGGCTGTAATCGCCCTTGGCCACCTCGGGCAGCAATCCTTTGCCGAGTTGGAAATTGACGATGATCGAGCGTTTGTTCCGCGGCGATAGGTTCAGTGCCAGCGTCAGCAAGCGCCGGGCCACCTCCAGTGAGGCTGGCGTCGCCTTGGCTTGGGTGATGCCTGTGGCCGCGCAATTTGCCAAATTGGTGGCGTATTCCTGGCGCTCCGCATCGAGCATCCCCAAATCACTGGAAAATGCGCTGAACTGAATTTGCAGCGGCACCCACACCAAGGGCTTGGCAACATCGTCCGCGTTCACCGCCAACAACGTCACCGAGAAAATCAACACGGCTTGCCAAATGCGATTCATCCGGCAAAGTATGCGCCGATCCCCCCGCTTGGCAAGTGACAATTCCCGACGATCCCAACAAAAAACACCAACTCCGCAAAGCGATGCGCAGGATTCTGCGCGCCGAACCACTTGACTCGGAACCCGTCTGCGAGGCGGCACGGCGTTGGCTGTTAGCGCACCCGGGTTTGCTGACGGTGGCTCTCTACGCGGCACTACCCGGGGAAGTGGATATATTGTCGCTGGTGGCATCGGATCCAAGCAGGCACTGGGTTTTTCCTCGTGTCTCCGGCGAGGACCTCGTGTTTCACGAGGTGCGCGATGTGGCAAACGACTTGGCACTCGACTCTGGCACCATCCGTGAACCATCCCCTGCCCTGCCCCACGTGCCAATACCCGAAATCGATGTCTTCTTTTGCCCCGGCTTGGCCTTCGATCTCAACGGCGGACGCCTTGGCCGCGGGCGAGGGTACTACGACCGAGCCCTCGCCAGCGCCCACCCGGATGCCCTCAAAGTGGGCATTTGCCACCCGATCCAATGTGTCGCCGACACGTTCCGCCAAGCGCATGACGTGGCCATGGATCAGGTGATCACAGGGTCGATAGAATGAATTAGGGAAAATGGATGCGGCTCGAAATAATGATTGCCTTCATGGAGGGTAATTTGCTCCCCTGTCAAGGGAGGTTCCATGGTGGAATCTTCTAAACTCTCTATCTAACAAAAACATGAACAAGGTTTTTATAGCACCCGGGCGGTATGTCCAGGGACGCAATGCTCTGAACGAGGCAGGCGTGTTAGTCAGTGCACTCGGGAAACGTGTGATGACGCTGTGGGACGCCCAAGTGAAAGCCATTGTCGGCGAAACCCTGCTGGCCAGCCTCCAGGCAGCCGGACTGAGCGTGGAAGACGTGCTGTTCAACGGAGACTCCACCAAGGCCGAGGCCGCACGCGTGGCCCAACTCATCCGGGAACTCAAGGTGGATGTGATCATGGGCGTGGGTGGCGGCAAAACACTCGACACCGCTAAGGCAGCCGCAGCCGCCACCGGCGTCAAGGTGGTTACCTGTCCGACGGTGGCCTCCAACGACTCGCCCACCTCCTCCTTTACCGTTTGGTATGACGAGCAAGGAAACTGCAACGGATTCGAGAGCTGGGGAACCAATCCCGACCTAGTCTTGGTAGATACTCAGGTGATCGCACAGGCACCCGTGCGGACCTTTGTCGCAGGCATGGGGGACGCCCTCTCCACATGGCTCGAGGCAGATGCCTGTTCCAAAAAACGCAGCCCAAATCTGGCTGGCGGCACCGCAACCATGGCCGCCAAGGCCTTGGCCCGCCTCTGCTATGACATCTTGATGGAACACGGCCTCGAGGCCAAACGCTCGGTCGAGCAAAAAATTGTGACGCCAGCTCTGGAGAAGGTTGTCGAGGCGAACGTCCTGCTCTCCGGGCTGGGATTCGAGAGTGGCGGCTGTGCAACGGCGCACATGATTGCTAACTGCCTTCCGTCGTATCCCGAGTGCCATGGTCTGATGCACGGGCATGAGGTGGGTTTCGGCATCATCACCCAGTTGTGTCTGGACGACGAAATGCCCGTCGCGCTCGCTCACAGAATCGTCGATTTCGAGATTGCCATCGGCTTACCGGTGACCTTTGCCGACCTCGGATTGTCAGGGGTGTCGCGCGAGCGGTTGGCACGCATCGGTGAAATCTGTGGGGGCCCCGGTTCACTCTGCGAGAATCATCCGTTCCCGGTGACACCGGGTGACATCGTGGATGCAATGATTGCTGCAGACGCGCTGGGCGAGGAACGTAAGCGCTTGCTAAAATCATGAAAGCCAGAGAGTCCTTATGGGCCGGGATCAAGGCCGATCCGGTTTGCGACGTGTTGATCCTCGGCGGCGGAGTGAACGGAACTGGGCTCTTGCGCGAACTAGCCCTGCAGGGATTGCGCTGCATTCTAGTCGATAAGGACGACTATGCGGCAGGTGCCAGTTCGAAATCCTCCCGCATGATCCACGGCGGCCTGCGCTATCTCGAAAACGCCGAGTTCAAACTGGTCAGCGAGGCACTACACGAACGCAACCTGCTGCTCAAGTATGCCCCGCACTATGTGGCACCGCTGCGCACAACCATGCCGATCACCTCGTGGTTTGCAGGCCTGATCAAATCCCCCCTGGTCTTTTTCGGATTTCCGGTGACGCCCGGCGGTCGTGGCGCACTCATCGTCAAACTCGGCCTGTCTTGCTATGACCTGATCACTCGCAAAGACCGCCAGACACCGCGCCATTTCATTCTATCCAAGGCCAAATCGCTGGCTGAAATTCCACAACTCAAGCGCGACATCGCCTGCACCGTCACCTACTGGGACGCTTGGATCAGCCAGCCCGAACGCTTGTGTCTGGACATGGCCCGCGAAGCCTGCCGTTCCATGCCAACCTGCGCATCAATCAACTACGTGAACGCGGAAAAGTCAGATCCCGACAGCGTCCTGCTGCGCGATCAAGTCAGCGGCGAGACCATCGAGATCCGCCCAAAGGCAATCGTCAACGCCACCGGCGCTTGGGTCGATTATGCTAACAGAATACTGGGTGTTGAGACTCGCTTCATGGGCGGCACTAAGGGATCACACCTTGTCATCGACAATCCATCTCTGTATGACGCGCTGGGAGACCGCATGGTTTACTACGAACATACGGATGGCCGGATATGCATCGTCTTCCGGGTCTTGGACAAAGTCATCATGGGATCGACAGACATCCGTGTGGTCCACCCGGATGACGCGGTGTGTGAGGACTCTGAAATTGACTACATGATGCAAACCCTCAAAGGCGTTTTCCCCGGATTGAAGTTGTCGCACGACGATATCGTGCATGTCTTCTGCGGCGTCCGCCCCCTGCCCGCATCCGGTTTGGACTACACCAGCCGCGTCCCGCGCTCCCATCATCTGGCAATATCTGAGGCTGACGCTAACAGAAGTATCCCAATCTATAGCATGATTGGCGGCAAACTAACCACCTTCCGGGCCTTCGCAGAGCAGGTGGCCGACAAACTCTTGGCTAGCTTTGGCAAGAACCGGGTGATGTCCACCCGCGATCGGTTCTATTACGGGGTGAACGGATATCCCAAAGGAGAAGCGGAAAAGCGGCAGTGGATCGCACGAGTGGCCGCCACTAGCGGTCTTGCCGCTGAGCGCGTGACCGCCCTGCTGGAGCGCTACGGGACCGAGGCGGAGCGCCTGGCACACAAACCGGAGCCTGATTGGCAATTGGCGCTCAAGGAGCTTCCCGACTACACGGTGGGCGAGATCCGCATGATTGCAACGCAAGAACAGGTGCTGCACCTTTCAGATC
>JBAXCM010000431.1:0-4232 GCA_037141475.1 Verrucomicrobiota bacterium
GCGAAGGCCTCGTCGATCGCTTGGTCGGGTTGGAAGGCGAGCAAGCGGATTTCGGCTTGGAATGACGATTTTTCTTGGGCCGGGAGGGGCTGGAGCAGAGAGGCGAGAATGGCGGGAACGACGAAAAACAGGGCTCGATGGGTCATGTGATGTTAAAATTCCTTGGGGTTGAGCCAGCGAAAGGCGACGATTCGGAAGCGACGGCCGAAGGCTTGGTTCATGGGGCGGGTGAGGCTGGTAGTGGCCGTTTCCGGGGCATCAGCCGAATCTACAAACTCAGGCAACCGCTGGACCACGGCCTCGCACCATGCACGGGCTTGGATCACCCCAGCACTGTTCGTGGATTCTCCGTATGCGCGGATTTTGAAGGTGTCGCCGCGCACCGTGGCGATGGGAGCCAGCCCGGTTAACAGGTCCCCTTGGGTAAGAATGGGAGGTGAGCCTTCGCCGGTAAAACCGTTCATTGCCGTGAGATTCACGGCACCGAGCTTGCGAGAACTGGCAATATTGGCAACGTCAATGAGCTTGGAGTCCATCGCGTGATTGGCGGTGTTGACACCTGATTTATCGATGGCTGTCTGCAAAATACCGGCCAGACAATGCAGGCCGTCGGCAGAGCCAGGACGCCGGTTGATGAATTCCGCGAGGGTCAGGGGCGGTGCCTTGTCCTCGGCACCGCGCTTCTTGATTTCCACCACGATTGCAGTGGCAAGCGTCTCAATCTGATAGTCTGTGAGGCTGCGGTAACCGGCCCAGCGGATTTGGCCAAGCACGTTGACGTTGGCGCTGGTGTCATTGGCACCGGTGAGCGGCAGGGCCATGCGGACGAATGGGGTGGCATCCGGGTTGAGGGTTGGGCGATTTTTCCAGGCGTTGACCCCGCGGTCGCGCAACGAAGCTAACACCGCACGCCAGGCATCGACAGAGGTTGAGTTCAGGTTGAACGGACCACTCACGGCTAACTGGCTGGCGAGTTTCTTGGAGCGATCGGCATCATTCCAGCCATCGATTTGGGTAGCAAGCTGTGCGGCGTCGCCGGGAGTGACGGCTGGCCGCAGGCGGGTGTTGAGAGCTGGCTGCGTGCCGTCGAGGATGCCTTCGAGGACGTCATGGCGGCTTCGTTTGGCAGTAAGCACGCCATTGGAATAGGCTGCCACAGATGAAAAGTAATAGCGGTCCCAGAGGGTGTCGTTGAGGTAGTACGAATGGTCGAGAGCCATCGCGTTATCGAGAGCTCGCGAAACTTGGCCGGCTGGCAGCAACGGATGTGCCCGGGAATTGCCAAACGGATGAACGACGCGCGGCAGCAGAGAACTTGCGACAAGATTGGTGGGGATAAGATCCCCGAGGGACGCCGCCGGTGCCACTGGCACGCGGACCATCGGAACATTCGTCACCCCTTCGCTCGAGCTGCGGCTGGCCCCAAAATAGCCGCGACCAAAGCCGGGCCCCTTCGTTGCGTCCCACTCGATAATCGGAAAACTCGACCAACCGGTGAGTTCGATCAATCGCACATCATAACTTTGATTTGCAGCGCCGACGATGGCAGATTTCTGCTCGGCACCTTCCATCACCGGGTTGTTATAGACCCAAGCTTTGCTATCGTCGAGAGGGTCATGGGTGGTGTGGGCGGTCATTTCCAACATCGCGATGGGCTTTTTACCGCCCACGCTCTTATCGGTCCATTCCTGAAGGGTTTGCGAAACCAGAAACTTGCGGCTGATAATGGGTTTTTTGGGATTCTCGCTAATTTCCGCGACGGGATTGGCGAAGCGAAAGCGATAGGACCGAAGAATATCCTTGGTCACGTCTTCGGTGTTGCCAGCAAGCACATCCACCTGAAAGTCCGGCACCGTCGTGTCACTGCCGGTCGCCCTCTGCGGCTGCATGTCAATTTGGATTTCATCGGTGATCCTGATCGAAACAAAACCGCCAGCGGGACCACCCGGCAACCGTTCAAAATCATAAAGGGTGGCTGCAGGACGCGCATCGCTGTAGCTCATGTGGTCGGTTTGGATCCCGGCCCGCAGGTCCCAACCGGGCACGGCCTCTACACCCATACGATTGGCAGTACGGTTATCGATATTGCCGAAGTCGCTACCCGCGTTCCAGTCGAAGAACGAGCGAGGAGCCCACATATTGGCGCACTCAAACCCCCAGCACCAGGCGTTTTCCACCCGGCTGGAGAAGACTTTGACCTCGCCTGGTTGCAGGTGCAGGCTGGAAGCTGCGGCCTCGCTGGTACCGTCACTTAGAATGAGCGTGTAAGACCTGCGGGCGGACGGGTTGTGCTCGTTAGCAATGTTCAAGCGGGCCAAGCCTTGGAACTCGCCACCGCCAGAGGCATCCGGCCGATACCAGCCAATTCCCTTTTCCTGACTGATCTTCGCGAAGCGCACGCCGACGGGCGGATCCCAGATGCGAATGCGTAGTTTCCTGAGGTCCAACTCCACATCGTAGGGATTAAAAAGGGTGATGACCGGTTCGTAAACAAAGTGCGGCACGGCATGCTGCGAGTTGCCCTTGGGCACGCCTTGGGTGTCCATAAATGCCACACGATCGGTGATGTGGGCATGGTGCGATGCAATCGAGAACACAATCTGCATCTTGGCAATGACCGGCAGCAGGCGTTCCTTTTGCGGCGATGGATCTATACCCGTGGACGTGACCGCGAGTTCGGCCACACTCGGAGTGTAAATCGGCGTGCCAGCGGTCGCTGAGGCAGTCGTCACCGCCTTGTACTTGCGGTAGTGATCGTACAGGTAGCTCCAGCGCGGAGCCGCCGTCGATGGACTGGAGTAGAGCGTTAGAGCGGGAAACGAGGCACTGGGAAATGAAGGGGCCTCAAACAGCGATGTGAGGTCCGTCTTGAGGCCGCCATTGGCGGTGTCGGTGAGCAATCCAAGCGAGGCAGTGGTGAAGTCGTGGAAGCGTTTGCGTAAATCCGGAGCTTTGGTTGGACCAGCTGGAATCACTGCAGTTTCCAGGGTGACCAGGTTTTTAGGCACCTTCAGACTGGCAAGCTTGAGCGGATCTACGGAGTCCGCGCGAAAGCGGTTAGGCGCGTTGCGGGAGGCGACTTCCTCGCCGAGGACAGCTGCCTTAGCCGGATCGCCCATATCGATGGCAGCCTTGGCGCTTTCATCGAAGACCGCCCAAGCCGCGCCGCCAGTGCGTTTGGGTTCGCTGATGGCTATAGTGGCGGCCCGCACTGAGTTGGCGACGCCGCGGTTGCTCAGCGTGCCAACCAACTCGACTCCCTCGCCGACGGAATCGGACGCCGGTAACGCAAAATTCTTCGCTGCGGCGGGATCGGCGGTTGATACCAGCCAACGGCGGAATTTTGCGCCTTTTTCGCCGTAGGCCGGGGCCGAGGATTTGGCGGGATCCCAGCGCCATGAATCCCATGCTCCGGTGAGGTGCGCTTGCTTGGCGGTGGCGATCACGGCGGACGCGTCTGCCGATACCCGTTTATCCGGACCGAGTGCCGTCTGAATCTCGCCAAGGGCGAGCATCATGGCCATGCGGGCATTGGATTGAGCCACAGCCAGATCCTGAGCTTGGCGCGAGCTGCGCAGGGAAATGGCGGAGAGCCCGAGCAATCCGACCACCAGCAGCGTGAGCAGAACCATCAAGGCCAGAGTGATCACCAGCGCGAAACCACGACCGGCTTTAGTGGCCGGAAGCAACGGTGCGATGGTAAGCCTATGGGATGCTGACATGGGTATTTTGTTGAAGATCACTGCGGCAAACCTCTGCGCTGATCACCGGTGAGCCGCCAGTAATTGGGGGACGACTCACGCAAACACCAGAACCGCAAAGACCAACGGTGTCAACGGATTCTGATCAATCAGGCAGCTTTCGCAATGTTCAAATTGCGAAATGACTGATCAATCCGCGAAGAATGAAATGGATTTCCGGTCGATAAAAATCACAACCCACGAATTCCAAAGGGCAAGAAACCTCTAACTCTCTTCCAGCTGTCCACAGCGACTTTTTGACGTGGCAACTACCAAAACTGGTAGTTTGCAACCCATTCCCCCCCTTGGATTGACAGCAAGTCCGTCACCAATCGGATCCGAGTCCGTGGCGGGCAGCCAGTTCGAGCAATTCCTGGCGCATTGGCCATTCGTCGGGCCGCTCACTGGAGAGGTGGCGGTGGCTGGCACCTTTGAGGGTCATGCAACCGGTGTTGTCGCCGATGAGCCGCACCGCCTCGACTTCATGGGGAC
>JBAXCM010000432.1:0-4231 GCA_037141475.1 Verrucomicrobiota bacterium
CCTCGCCGACCAGACCGCCGCCTCCACCGGCGATATCGAGCTGATGGTCAAGGAAATGGTTAGCGCCGTCAGCGCCGGGGTCATGGGCATGGATAAATTCGCCGAGGAACTCCGCCGCGGCGCGGCAGAGATTGCATCCGTCGGCACCCAGCTCGACCGCGTGATTTCGGAGGTCCAGTCGCTGGCCCCGAGCGTCGAGAGCGTGAGCGAGGGCATGCGCTCGCAAACCCAGGGTGCCCTGCAAATCAGCGAGGCGCTTGCCCAACTCGGCGAGGCCGCCCGCCTTACCGCCGACAGCATCCGCGACAGCTCGCGGGCCATCGATCAACTCAACGAAGCCACCAGCGGCCTGCAATCCGGCATTGCCCGCTTCAAACTCCCCAGTTAGATGTTGTACCTCCTGTTGAATGCGGGTGCTGACACCTATGCGCTTGCCACCACCGGCGTGGTGGCGGTGGTGCCGCTCGCCGCGCTCAAGGCCGCGCCCGGCGCGGGAGCGGCCGTGCTCGGGATTCTCAATTTCCACGGTCAACCGGTGCCGGTCGTGGATTGCGGTGTCTTACTCGCCAATCGGCCATCGGCGCTGCAGTACTCGACCCGCATCATCCTGCACCGGGTGGAACTCGGCGGCTGCGAACGCCTGCTCGGGCTGGTGGGCGAAGACGTCACCCGGGTCAAGGCGTTTGCGGACAGCGAGTTTGTCGAACCGGGGGCCCGAGCGGCAGAGTTTCCGTGCGTCGGGCGGGTCGCGGCCTGCGACGGGCGCTGGATTCAGCGCCTTCACCCCGATTCCATCCTCACTGCCGAGGTCTGGGAAACCCTCATCACCCAAGACGCATGATCTCCGAAGACGCCATCCTCGAAGCTCTCCGCGCCCATGCAGGCATCGCTCCCGCACACACCGGCGAAGCCTCATTGCGTAAGGAAATCCACCAAGCCCTCCGCAATTGTCCAGACCCCGCCAGATTGTTAGATACCACCAGCACTGAATGGAAGGCTCTGCTCGAAACCGTGCTGATTCCTGAAACCTGGTTTTTCCGCAATCTGGAGGCCTTTGAGGCCCTGGCGGAGTGGGTCACCGGAACCTGGCTGCCCGCCCACCATGCGGAAACCCTGCGAGTTCTCTCGCTGCCCTGCGCCACCGGCGAGGAATCCTACAGCATCGCCATTTGCCTAGTCGAAGCCGGACTGCCGCCCGAGCGCATCAGGATCCGCGCCGGCGACCTCAGCGATGTCTCCCTAGCTCGGGCCAGCGAGGCCACCTACCGTCGCAATTCGTTTCGCACCGGCTTCGATGAGGGCCGCTTCGGCAGGTATTTCGACGACCTTGGCCACGGCGAGAGGCGCGTTGCGGCATCCATCCGCGAGTTGGTCGGGTTCGACGGTATGAATCTCGTCGATCCCCGGCAACCGCTGCCGCCAAGCCACGTCATCTTCTGCCGCAACGCCCTAATTTATTTCGGCCCGGAAACCCAGAGGGAGGTCGTCAGGCGCCTGCACGCCGCTCTCAGCGACGATGGCATCCTGTTCCTAGGTCCTGTGGAACCGCCCGTCGCCCTGACCTGCGGGTTTGCCTCGGCCAAGTTGCCGATGGCCTTTGCCTGCGTGAAAGACGCGGGCCGCCCCGCCGAACCCGCACGCTCATCCCCCGCGCCGCCGCCCCGCAGACCGCGCAGTCTGCCGCCGACGGTCAGAAAACCCACCGTACCGGCGCGTCCTGCGGTCGCCGCCGCGCCGCCCGCGGTGCCGCCGACTGGTGACTCACTCGCGCTGGCCCGCTCGCTGGCCGATGCCGGAAACGAAGCCGCAGCAGCGGACGTGCTGGAACGCCTGGCGGTTTCGGCGGCCCCCAGCGCCGACTTTTTCTGTCTGCGCGGGGTGGTGAGCGATGCCCTCGGGCAGGGTGAACTCGCCGAGACCTATTACCGCAAGGCACTTTACCTGGATCCCGTCCATACCGAAGCCTTGGCTCATCTCGCCTTGCTCTGCGATCTGCGGGGCCGTCAAGCCGCCGCCGCCCACCTGCGCCGCCGCGCCAACCAGCCCGCCACCCCATGACCACTGCCTTCCTCCAGCGCGAACCCGACCCCGCCGACCGCGAACGCTGGCGCGACGAACTCGCCGCCATTCCGCCCGCCACCCGCTGCGGCGAGCGCTTAGTCCTGTTCTTGTTTCGGGTGGGCAGCGAGCGCTTCGGGATCGAGTCCGCCTACCTTGAATTGGCCGCCCCTCTGCCGGGCATCCATTCGATGCCCCACCGGCGGGAGGCACTTGCCGGCGTGATCAACGTGCGGGGCTCGGTCACCCTCTGTTTTTCCCTTGCCAACATCCTGAGCTGCGCGGCCGGTCCCGCCCCGGTCCGACCGATGATGCTGGTGCTCACCCACCGCACCTGGCGCGTCGCCTGCCGGGTGGACGCCTGCGAGGGCATGGCGGAATTCGAACGGTCCGCCCTGCTGCCCGTGCCCGCCACCCTTCTCGCCGCAAGTCGCACCCACCTGAAAGGTCTTTTCGGCGCGGGTGATGAACCGGACGTCGCGTGGCTCGACGCGGATTCGCTCTTCAATGCCTTCAACGCGGCCGCCGGCTAATCCCATGAGCGACAAGCTCAGCGGTTTTTCCTTGGCCGAACTCTTCCAAACGGAGTGCGATACCCAGTGCCGGGCCTTGAGCGACGGACTGCTGGCGCTGGAAAAACGCCCGGGCGACCCCGCGCTGCTGGAATCCCTCATGCGGGCCGCCCACTCCCTGAAAGGCGCCGCCCGCATCATCGACCTCGAAGCCGCCGTGCAGGTCGCCCATGCCATGGAGGACACCTTCGTCGCCGCCCAACGCCAGACCCTCGCCCTCGACAGCCTGATGATTGATCGCCTGCTCCGGGGCGTGGATCTGCTCGGGCGCCTCGCCACAACTCCCACCCCTCCCACCGACGAGGTGGCGGCATTCGTCGCCGGCACCCCGACCGCAGAAGCCGAGCCCGCCGCCGCCCTGCCAGCGACCGCTCCTGCACTGGGCGGCAAGCCTGACGACGACTCACGCTCGTTGCGGGTGAGTGCCGAGAGCCTCGATCTCTTGCTCGGCAGCGCAGGCGAGTTGTTAGTCGCATCGCGGCGATTCCGATCGTTTTCCAACCACCTGTGGCATCTCCACGGGCACCAGCGCAAGACCGCCGCCAACCTCGAAGGAGCCATCGCCGCAGCCTCCAGCGGGGCGGATCCGGCACCCGCGCTCCGCAACTTGCAGGCGATGGTCGAGGCGGGCGACCGCCTCGTGCTCACCAGTCTCGCCGAATTCGAGCGCTTTGAGCGGAACGCCTCCCAACTCTCCCAACGGCTCTACGACCAGGCCCAGGCGTGCCGGATGACGCCCTTCGCCCACCTCGCGCCGTCGCTGCGACGGGCCGCCCGCGATACCGCCCGCCGCCTCGACCGCGAGATCAACTGTGAAATCCGCGGCGAGGGCACCGAAATCGATCGCGACCTATTGGAAAAAATCGAAGCACCGCTGCTGCATCTGGTGCGCAACGCCATCGACCACGGGATTGAGACGCCAGCCGAGCGGACCGCCGCCGGCAAGCCTGCCAGCGGTCACCTGGTCATCGAAGCCTCCCACAGCGCCGGTTTTCTGATCCTGCGGATCAGCGATGACGGCCGAGGCGTGAAACTGGAAGATCTCCGAGCCCGCGTCGTGGCTCGGGGCCTCACCGACGCCGTCACCGCCGCCAAACTCGGACAGGCCGAGTTGCTGGAATTCCTGTTTTTGCCCGGCTTCTCGCTGCGCAGCGAAGTCACCGAAATTTCCGGCCGCGGCGTGGGGCTCGATGTGGTCCAGGCGGCCGTGCGAGAAGCTCACGGCACGGTGAGAATGTCCTCTGAATCCAGCCTCGGCACGGTATTTGTCCTTCAACTGCCCATTTCACTCTCGGTCATGAAGGCACTGGTGTTCGAGATTGCCGGCGAACCCTACGCCATCCCGCTGGCCCGGATCGAGCGCGTCACCAGCGTCGCCACAGCCGACATCGAATCGATCGAGGGCGTCCAGTATGTCACCTGCGAGCCCTGGCGCATCGGCATCGTGGACGGTGCTGCGGTACTCGGCCGCCCGGTCGATCAGACCGCCCGCAAGCACCTCAACCTCCTCGTGCTGGCAGCGGGGGACGAACGTTTCGGGGTGGTCGTTTCCCGCTTTCTCAGCGAGGGGGAAATCGTGGTGCAGGCCCTCGATAATCATC
>JBAXCM010000433.1:0-4226 GCA_037141475.1 Verrucomicrobiota bacterium
TACGGAGAAGTCCGAGTATCTGCCGGGGTTTGGGACGGGGGAAGGGGCTGTGGTGATGAAAGGGGCTGTGCATGTCTTTAATATAAAAGTCAAAGCCATGAGTTTACCCGCCCCACACACCGACCCGGATGGAGGCGGTCGAAGCACGATGGCAAGTGGATATCCATCTGCGATCATTCGGGGTTTGCCATTCACGGCACCAGCACCGAGGGCTTTTGTAATCAAGCACACCGACCCGCGCGGCAACACTTGGAATTACAGCTACGACGCCAACGGCAATCTCATCAGCGCGTTGCCGCCCGGTGTGGCCACGGGCGATTCGTTTGAATACAACTCCGTCGGCCTGTTGACCGCGCATGTTCATCCTGCGGACGGAACGGGCTATCGCCAGCGGGATACGTTCGAGTATTTCACCTCCGGCTCCTCGAAAGGACTGCTCAAAGCTGGGGTTTGCGGCACGGATGGATTGGGTGGCGGCGGAATCTCCGGTGCGGCGTTGCGGACAAGTTATACCTATGACGCCGTGGGCAACGTCACCGGCGTCGTGGACCCGCGCGGGAATGACACCCAGTTAGTCTATAATCAATTGAACCAGTTGATGCAGGTGAAATCCGCGCCGGGCGGCGGTGGAGTGAGGACTCAGATTGATTTCCAATACTCCTTGGCCGGCATTCTACGCCGTACCCACTATCAAGACCAAATTTCGGGATCCTACGACACGGCCCTCGAAGAAGCCTTTGCCTCATTGGCGTCACAGCCACTGCATCAAAATGCCAACATGGAATACAATTTGATTCAGGATGACATCGACCTTGAAAGCATGGGGATTGAAAGCATGGCAAGTGCGCACGGAAGAGTTGTGCGGGTGAATCAATCCCATTTCGACGAGAACGGCAACCCCATCGGCAGCGGAAAGGTTTCCACGAGCTACGACTACGATACCATTGGCCAACTCACCAGCATGACGGATGCCGTCGGCGGCGTGACGCAATTTACCTACGACGCCAATGGACAGGTGACCCATGTGGCTTCACCACTGGCCACCAGCGGAGCGGACGCGCACAATGCCGTGCAATTCCGCTACGACGAGCGTGGTCTGCCGTTCCAGGAAACCGCCGCTTTGGGCAGCGCCAGCCAAAGCACCACCCAATACGATTATGACGCCAATGGTAACCTGAGCCGAGTGAGCGAAGGGCTGGAAGGCACGCCGCAGGTTACGACGATGGAGAGCGATGCGTTTGCAATAAAATATCAGAATAATCAAGGAGCGGTGTTTTATCGTGTTCGCCTCGGGAGAGATTATTTGCCAAGACACGGCATTTTCATGTCTGGCGGTGGTGATCGAGCAAAAATGCAGGGGGCGACGATGGCGGCTGCCCAGGTTCATCCTTTTGGAAATTTCAACGGACGATCCGTGCGAATGTGTGCGTCGCTAGGACTTATCATGTCAGGAGGTGAAGACCCGGAAAACATGCGGAGTCCCATCACTTCTGATACCGAAATGTGCGGTAATCCTCCCTCCGGTCTCTTTAGAGGCCGTTTCATGTCTTGGTTGTCCCCGAGCACGATTCCTAAAACAAAGTTAACCTTGCTTGGCGAACCAGCCAGCAGCTCTAACCTCGCCACCATCACCGACCCGCTCGGCAATACCACCACCAACCATTTCGACGCTTGTGGCAATCTGGTCAGCACCACCGTAACCGGCGCGACCGGTGCGACCAATCCGGCCACCGGGGCAGCCGCCACCGGCGTCCTGTCATCCTCAACCGCCACTTATGATTCGGCGGGTCGGCTGACGAATAGCGAAATTTCCATTGAGACGACCGAGATTGCGCATCATAGCATTGAATTTAGCATGGTTCATGCCGACAACGGCCAGACCACTTCCATCACCGATCCGCTGGGCCACTCGATGAGCTATGGTTATGACTCCGTCGGGCGCCTCAGCAGCGTCACCAATCCCAAGGGCGATTCCACCACCTACACCTACGATGCGAACAGCAACGTTTCCGGCGTGACAAAGCGCTTCAAGGTCGAACTCGGCAAGGCGGCGGATTACGTTTTAACCAAGTCGTTTGGCTACGACGCGTTGAACCGTTGCACCAGCGCCACGGACAATGTCGGCAACACCGAATCGTATGCCTATGATTCACTGGGCAACCCTGTGAAAACCCTTCGTTCCGGCGTGTTTGGCCATTACCGTGTCGATTGTTATGAATACGACAACCTCTCCCGCCTCACGCGATCCGGGACGGACATGGACGGCGACGGGAACGCGTTTGGCGCAAATGACATCGTGACGTCACAGTCGTGGGACGCCAATTCGCGCCTCGCTTCAGCGACCGATCCCAATGGCCATACCACCACTTACAGCTATGACTCGTTGGACCGCATGACGCAAACCACGCTGGCGGATGGCAGTTCAAGCCATCTCTCCTACGATGTTCACGGCAATCCAATCAGCACCACGGACGCCAACGGCACAATGATCGCCTATACTTACGACGGCGACAACCGGCTCACGCGCAAAGACATCACCCCGGCTGTAGGGGTCGCTTCCTCCACAACCTTCGAGCAATTCAGCTATGACGGACTCGGGCGCGTGGTGCAGGCCACGAACAATGCTGGCACCACTTCGTTCACCTACGATTCGCTAGGCGATGTGCTGACGGAAACCCAGAACGGTTTGACCGTGACCAATACCTACGATGCGGCCGGCAACCGCCTCACCGTGACCTACCCCGGCGGGCGGCAGCTTGCATACACATATGAGGGGCCATGCAATTCTGACCTTCAGTTGGTGCCCGGCACCTGCACATCACCATGCAAGTATGGTCCGATTATTTACTCCGCCTACGAAAGTTACGTGCAAACGGGAGACCGACACAGCTTTTGCAAGGTTCCTTATTGGCGGGCCGCTTACCTGGTCAGCACTGTCACCCTTCAGCAATCCACCGATGGCGAGACGCCCGGCCTGCTTGTCACCCATCATTACATCGGGGATCAACTGGAACGCACCGACCTCGCCAACGGCACCCAGACGCTTTATTCCTACAATGGCGGGGTAGGCACCACCAACGCCACAGGTGATTCGGGTTGGGGACAAATTCGCAGGATCCAACATCTCGTGAGCAACGGCTCCAGCCTGGAAGACATCACCTACAGCTATGATGCGGAGCAAAATCGAACCGGTGAATCCACCAGCTTCGCAGGCGTGACGACGTCCCGGCTCTATCAATACGACGCCGCCGACCGCCTCACCCACACCCTGGTAACGGCGAATGGCATGCAGACCCGGAACACCACCTACACCCTCGACAAGGCCGGCAACCGCATCAGCGTTAGCGGAGACGCGCATCCCGGAAGTTACACGCTGGACGCCACCACGCCCGAACCGGCAGACGCGCAGGTGAACCAATACACCACCACGCCCGTCGGCGGCTTCACCTACGAGAAAAACGGCAACCGCATCGCGGAGACATCGGGAGCGACTACCCTCCGAACATTCAGTTACGATTATGCCAACCGCCTCGTGGCAGTGAACAACGGCTCAACCGGCGCACCCATCGCCGACTATGGTTATGACGCCTTGGGCAGGCGCATCCTGAAGGCCACGCCATCCGGGGCCACCTACAACACAACCCGCTATGTTTATGATGGTGACGGAGTGATTGAGGAAAGAGATGCCAACGGCATCGTGGTGCGAGCCTACACCGAAACAAGCGGTAGCGACATCAGTGGCACCCCGTTCATACCAGCCAATAGCATCGTGACGAAAAAGGATGACAGCTCGGTCGGTTGCCTCCGTTATTGGCCGCACACCGATGCCAATGGCAGCACGCTCGCCTTGACGCTGGACAACGGCGCGGTGGCCGAGCGCTACGACTACGCCGACTATGGCGAGCCTGCGTTTTTCGATGGCTCTGGCAATGCCATCACCGGCAGCGCGGTGGGAAATCCGTATTTGTTCGGCGGGATGCGGTATGACAGCGAGTCAGGATTTCATTGGTGCGTAGTGAATAATCACCAAATGGTTTCAGAATCATACAATTATGACCCCCGCACCGGAATTATGATACAATTTCCATGTGACTAGACCGCCATGCCATTTACAAGGTGACCATTTACAACAGCGACCCTTTACAAGGTGACAGATAAATTGTAGAGAATTACAGATAAATTGTAGAGAATTTGCTTGGTTGTGAGGATTTCGCTGGTAGGGTGGA
>JBAXCM010000434.1:0-4224 GCA_037141475.1 Verrucomicrobiota bacterium
GAAACCTGTAAGCCCTTGTCTTTATTGGTTGCGGGGGAAGGATCTTTCCCTGCCCGCATAAACAAAAAACCTAGAAGCCTTGTCCCGCCTGTGTTTCAGGGTTTTCCTCGAAGCAGGTGCGGGGGTAAAAAGGTGGATCACTTGGTGGCGCACAGTATAGCGGATCATTTCCAGATTGCGCCTACCGCCCGTTCAGGAGGGCTGCATCGCTTGGCCGCATCTACGGATGACCATCATAGAACCACTGTTGCCCGCCGTTTGCATAGGTATAAAGGCCTTTCCCGCTCATCTTGCCTTTGATGTATGGGCCATCGTATCGGTCGCCATTTGGGAATATCTCAGTGCCATTCCCACTACGCTCTCCATTAACCCAATCTCCTGAATAAACATTGCCATTACGCCAAGTGTAAGTTCCCTTTCCAGACATGGCATCATTGACAAATGTACCCTCGTATTTGTCCCCACCAGGAAACCAAAGAATTCCGTTTCCAGATTTCTTGCCAGAAACAAAATCGCCAGCATATCTGGACCCATCTGACCACGTTGCTGCCCCTTTGCCAGTCCGCCTATTATCGACCCAGTCAGTAAGGGATATTGTCTTTTCACTCCGTTGCGATTTGATCAGTTCCCACACAAACTCTCTCTTAAACGGGTTCAACCCAGGGCGCTGAGTCTCGCAGACCGAAAGCCATTTGCCATGATCAGGTTTCGATCCATCAAGCACTAGTGAATCGGTCGATTTCCCCTGCGATTCACCCATTTGGGCATATTCACCATCGGTCGCGAATACATAGCTTTTCAATATCGTCGCCATTTTTTGCTTGCAATCCAATGACCAGTCCGTTTTTATCCCGACTGGTTGTCGCTGATCTGGCATGAGGGCATCTATTGAAATAGGCCCTCCAACTTTATTCACCATCTTGGTTGAAAACTTCACCACTTCGCCAGACCACCGAACCGTGCTCTCATCAAGATATGCAGCAGAGGTCTTCCACGTTTCCAAATCGAGTGGGGCCCAAGATTCCTTAGTAGGGGCAAAGAAAAAGTAGATGACCGCACCTATAGCAATCACCGCAAATGTGAAGTTATCGTTTGATTTTGCCATGATGTCTTTTCTAAAGTTAGGCCCTTAAATACACGCAAATGCAGTTGCGGTTAGTGCAAACCGTACTGCGCGCGAGTCTTAGCGGCCAACGTTTCAACAATCTCCGCGAAAGACTTTCCCCACATCTTGCTGTCACGAACTATTGGTTCATCCACGGCCTGCTGAATAACGGGGTAGCAACCGTTTATTGTTGTTGAAAGGGATTCCTGATTTGCATCCAGATACCGCTTAGTAGCGGGCCCCCGCGCCTTCCATGCTGAAGTACGCTCTCCAGATATCACGCCGTTATCGTAGTTTTTGGCGAAGAGAGCGGCTAATGCCCTTGCATGCTGGAAGAAAAAAACTCGCGCTTGACCTTCGTTATTTGTCATTAACGCGTAGTTCGCAGCGTACGCCATCACATCTCCGCAATCTGCCAACTTGGCCGTCCTACCATCTACAACATACTCCGCCCTCGCTACCGAGGAGGCGAACGAAAGGCATATTAGTAGCAAGAGACCGATAAAGTGGTGCATCACGTTCTCCGTCCCCGTATTCCTAATGAAATGTGGCGACGAGTTGGAGAAGGAACGAGATCGCGAGCATTCCCAAGCCAATCGGGTTAAAAAAACGATTGCGCCATTGAGACCGTCGAACGCGCTTAATGTTGCCTTCAATGGGTTCCATTGGATCGAGCCCCGAGAAGATAATGGAGCCGTCTTTGGAAATCACGCCGACCTTACCAGAGAACACAAGGAGAATCGAACCCAGAAAGCCAAAGGTGAGGCCGATTTGATTCAGTAAAACTGGCAGGCTCGATGACATTCGTTTTCAAAATCCATCTACATTAAATGGTCATTGTAGCAAGCGCTGCACGCTACAGCCTATGCCGTAGCGACTTAAATCACATTCGCATTCCTTTTCTTCGCTTAGGTGATGAGGCTACATGATGTTCAATCGGTTGGGATTCGAAGTCTTCCGTATCAACCTTCGTTGCAACCGCTAACGCATGCCCACGCATATATTCGCAGGCCCGCTCCGCAGCTCCCGCCGCCACAAAAATGGCATTCTTGTCCGCCTTCAAGCATTCCAGCCAACTCGACAAATAACTCGCATGATTCGCGATGTGCGTTGGCCCCAGTTCCATGCCCACCTCGCCG
Source organism: Verrucomicrobiota bacterium (assembly GCA_037141475.1). Taxonomy (GTDB): domain Bacteria; phylum Verrucomicrobiota; class Verrucomicrobiia; order Verrucomicrobiales; family Akkermansiaceae; genus Luteolibacter. The sequence goes on from JBAXCM010000434.1 coordinate 2,245, forward strand.
CACGCCATGGCGGAGCAGACTTCGGCGACCAGTTCCTCTCGGGCATACGCCACCGAACCGAAACGGGCATCCCGATGGAGTCGCTTCAATCGCTTCTCCGCGCCCACGCTATGCGAAATTTCGTGCAGCAGGGTGGAGTAATAGTCCTCGGTGCTTTTGAACGCGGCCCGCTCGGGCACACGCACCGTGTCCAGCTTCTCGAAATACGATGCTGTGTTGCCGCCGTGCAGGATGGTCAAGCCCGTCGCCTTCATGCCCTCCACGATGGCGTCTGCCGCTTCCACGGGCCGCACCTTGCTCTCTCTCGGCGGCAGGGGTTCCAGTCCTTCGATCTGGCTTCCGTTGAAGACATGAAACAGCTTCATGACCAGCCGCTTTTCCTTGTCCTCGGCCAGCACGTCGTCGCCGTCCTTGGTCGGGGCCGATTTCTCGACCTCCACCATGCGCACGATCTGAGCCGCCTTGGCGCCCTTCCTCACTTTGAGTCCCTTGGCGTTGGCCTGCTTCAGCGTGAGCCATCTGGCGTCCGACTGCGGCGCCACCGTCGCTTCGGCGGCTGCGATTGAAAGCAGGATTTGATTGATGCCGCGATAGGGCTTGCCCGAGCTTTCGTTGTAGTGCAGTCCGCCCGTCGTCGTCCAGCCTTTCCGCCATGGCGGGACACCCTTCTCGATGGCCTCGATGATGCGCTCGGTGATTTGTCTGCGAATGTCGTTCATGGCCTGCCTCCGTGATGGGTTGGGGGCAGGAATAGCGCAATGGGCGGCGGAAGTCGCCGCCGCCCGTCGTTTGATGCCTCACCCTCATTCGCTGTTCCGTGGCGCGTGATGTTCGGCGCATTCGCTTTCGGGGTAGCTGCCGAACATGCGGGCGGAGAACATTTCCACCCATTGGTCGAAATCGGGCGTGTCGATGTTGTCGTCATCGATCCAACGCGTCGGCGAATCGCTTGCCGCCGTTTCAATCTCGTCATCGGTTTCATCGGGCAACACGATGTCGTCGATGTCCTCCACCTCGTCCGCCAGCGGCGCGTCGTCGATTATTTGGGGATGAATGGTTGGGGCTTGCGGCTTCTGCGCCTGAGCTTCCGATTCCTGCCAGAGGGCTTCCAAGGTCAGGGCTTCGGACTTCTCCTCTGTTGGGTCAGTAGAAGTCTTCAAGAGAGAGGATTCAGTACTGTCAGTATTGATCATTACTGAAGGAGAGAGAGGAGAGGAACCGTCTTTTGCTGAAGGAGAATCGAAGAAGTCGGCAGGCAGGGAGTCGCGCAAATCAGCGGCCTCGGTTATGTTCGGCGTCGCGGTGACCGACTGGTCGGTAGCCGCCGATTCGGGAAGCGGCGATTTTCGTTGGGGCCACTTCCGCGAGATCGGCAGTTCCATCGTCAGCCGTTCCTCTGTGACAGCGCGATTGGCGACCAGCCCCATGCCTTCGAGCGCGACGAGCAGCGAAACGACGTGGGCCACATCGAAATCCCGCTCGGGATGGTTCGGGCCTGCGGGCCGATGCAAAGCGGCGCACAGGTCGCCGTAAGTGAATCGCAGATTCTTGAAACTGCCGAAGGCGCCCGTTCGGAAGTTGGACTTCTGCTTCAGGAAGAAATACAGCGCGATCTCTTCGAAGTCGGCCCCGCCGAGCCGCTCCTGTTCGTCGCTGTTGAAAGAAATGTAACTCCCCTTGGATGTGCTCGTGCTGGTCATGGTGTTGCCTCCTTGTTGTTGTTTTTGTCATTACGGCTTGCGCGGAAAGCTTGGCTTCATCGGCATGGGCGGGCTGCCGTTGCCGTTATCGGCCCTGCTGTCCGCAAGACGCCGCTTGAACCTACCGGGCCCTGACATCATGTCAAGCGCATTGGGCGGCATCGGGCGATATTTCGCCAGTGGGTCGGGCACCGACTGGTCGGCAGGCAGCGCAGGAACTGGCATCGGATTAGCGGCGACCGACTGGTCGGCAGGCGCCTTGTCGCCGTCGCCCTTCTGC
>JBAXCM010000435.1:0-4222 GCA_037141475.1 Verrucomicrobiota bacterium
CGAGAAAGCGTGTCATGTGCCTGAGGATTAGCAGCCGGAACTCCGCCTGTCAATGGTGTGCCTGCGGGTCGGTCCACTGCGACGTTCCGCTGGTCCGATCGGACCAGCGGAACGTCGCGGCACCGTGAATGTCTGGGATTCTAACGATCCAGGCTAACGAGGGAATCCGAATGGTGAAGCTGCGGGGCGTGTATATCTGAGTGGTCTTGTTTTTTCTGGGGGCTAGCAGCATTAGGTGGCGTGCGGGTAACTGGACAGCGAGCGAGAGAGTCACAGGTAGGCATGGAATGCTATTGGATCGCCACCGAGTACGTCTTGCCGGCCGGGCCAGTGGCGCTCAGCACGGTTTTACCAGCGCTGGTGACGGTGACTCTTTGCTGGTCGCCGTCGCGCTCGACGAGCAAATCCCAAGTATGGCCGAAGGCACGCAAGTCGCGCAAGGCCATGCGTGGCCAGGCCTTGGGCAGCCATGGCGTGCATTCAAACGAGTCCAAGCCGGTGGGGACGATGCCGAAGAGACCTTCGGTGAAAACCCGCGGATAGAGGGAGCCGGGGCAAAGCATATCAATGGCGTCTTCGTCTGGATAGGGGCCCTTGCAGCCGAAGATCTGGGTCTGGACAACGCGCTGCGTTAGATCGAGGGCCACTTCGGTTTGGCCGGCTTTGAACAAGGTGCGCAGGGCATAGTATGTCTCGCGGCCCCATTCGGTTGGGCGGGTGGACTCAGCCAGGATATCGGCGCCATCCATGCGGTTTGGCCAAAGTTTATTAGAAAGCAAAGCGGCGACGGTGCCGTCCTTGCGTTCGGAGATGCCCATGGCCAGAGGCAGCAGGATCCAGCCGCGCAGGGTGGTGTTATCCTTGTAGTAACGATAGGTGTGGAAGCCTTCGATTTCAGCGCCAAAGTACGCCTCGATGCCTTTGCGCAAGGCGTCGGCGCGTTGGTTGAAATCCGCTGCTGCTGGCTTGTCGAGGGCCTTGGCGAGGTGGGCTGCCTGCCGATATCCGGCGTAGGCGAGGGCGGATGTGCTCAGGTTGGCCTTGCCGGTTGGATAACGGTCTTCCATCTCATCGGTCTGGGATGCGACGATGGCGTCAGGGGTGGTGTGGCTGAGGACCGAGGCCGCGCTGAATTCTATCAGCGGCCACAATTCGGCAGCGGCGGCCCGGTCGCCTTGGAATAGCAAAAATTTAGATAGGCCGTAAAGGACCATGGCATCGTCGCCGCGTTCTTTTTGGGTGAGGATGAGTGCAGGGCCCTCGAACGAGCCGGGGAAGGGGACGATGCCGTGTTGGATGCAGTGGTTTTGCCAGATGCGGTACATGTTCATACCAGCGCGGTTCAGCCCGGCATCGCCGAAGAACGGAAATAGCGGGCTGGAGTATTCGACTGGATCGTTAGCCCAAACGCCCGGTGCATAGATCAGGCTGCCGTTGTGGGTGATGATGCCCTGGAGGGTTTCCATCGGGCATTCCAACACATGGAATTTTTGCAAGGTGAACGCCAGATTGAGTTGAGGATCGGGAGTTTCCAAGCGGCCGGGGCCATGCCAGGCGGCGTCGGCCACCGCGCGACGTTCGTTGTGGGCAGCAGTCGAGTTGAGCACGGGAATTGGAGTTGACGTTAAATGGGCGGTCATGCTGCTGACGAAGGAGGCGGTTCCTCCGGGGTTAACGGCGATGGATTCGACGCCAGCGCAGCTGCGGATGATTTCCACCTGCTCGTCCACCGCGTCAACTTTGGTGATTGGCGGGACCTTCAGCGTCAGCGGTTTGTCGCTGGTGTTGCGCAGTTGCCACTCATCGATGACTGCGGCCTCGCTCATGGACGGATAGACGCTGCGGGTGACGGCCAACCCCTCACTCGTCGGATAGGTGAGGGTTAGCATGCCGTCAAAGGTGGCGCTCGTCGGGACCAGACAGGGCACAACCCGCTCATTGACGCTCAGTTGAGGATCCGCCGCACGGCCGGATTCTTGCAAAAGCTTTTTTTGGCGGTTATTGGCCTCGCTTCGGACGTGGTAGAAACAGGCTTGGTAGGAAAACCCATTGGCTGGATCCACCAACACCTGCACCACCACCTTGCGTCCCTGCATGCACATGACCAGCGGGTCCTTGCCGCTGCAATCGTGGTTGATGCGGCCGGCATCGTCGGCCACCCAGAAGATGGGCGCAGCCGGTTGCGGGGCTGCCAGGCAAGGTGGCATGGCAGACGCCATGGCCAGAATCAGCATGATATTGCGCTTCATTGGATGTTCGAGCAGGGGGGGGATCGGCCAGGTTTCTGACTGAGCCTAGGGAATACAGGCCGCAACCAAGGCGCCTATCAGTAAAATTGGATCTGTGGAAATCAATCAGACGTGACCACAGCCGAAGGAAAGCCGCCGCATGGGTGACGTTGGATGCATCGTTTGATGGGCCCCGCCAAATTGTCAGGTCGCGTGAAAAAAGTTGAAAAATCCGGGAAATGTCCTAAGTAGGGGCCGTTCTTGCACGCCGCTTCAAGGAATGCATGACCCCCCTCAACCCCTCAACCCTATGAATCAATATCCAAAACTCCACAATGCCATGTGGCCCGGCCTGGTCGGCAAGGGCAGCCCCGGCGCCGAACCCTGCATCGACCTCGATACCATGCTCGACCTGACCGCCCGGGCGGAGGTCAATGGCGTCAAGTTCGATGGCGTGGACCTGTTTTTATTCGATCCACACGTGTCCATCGACAGCAGCGAGGACGACGTCAAAGCGCTCGCGGCCAAGATCCAGGCCAAGGGGTTTGTCGTCGGCTCACTGGTGGCCCCGGTCTGGCCGCCAACCGGCGGCGGTTCCGCCATGGGCAGCGCCGATGATCGCGCCAATTTTGTCGGCCAAATCCGCAAAGCCTGCCGCATTGCCTCACAATTGCGCCAACTCGGGATCCGTCCAAATGGACTCATTCGCATCGATTCGTGCTGCGGCATCGCCGAATGGGCCGAAGATCCCACCGGTAACACCAGCAAAATCGCCGCGACTTTCCGCGAGGCCGCCAAGGTCGCCGCAGATCACGGCGAGCAACTTGCCGCCGAGGGCGAAATTTGCTGGGGTGGCATGCACAGCTGGAAGTATATGCTCCAACTCTTGGAAGAAACCGGTTGTCCGGAAACCGTCGGCTTCCAAGCCGATATGGCCCACACGCTGCACTACGCGCTTGGCACTAACGCCCCGGAGCATCGCATCGTGCCTGATGCCTTCAATTGGGAGCCGGAGGCACTGGCCGCCGCCTTGCGCGAAATGACCAGCGCCTTGCGCCCGTGGACCACGGATTTTCACGTCGCCCAGAATGACGCCACCGTTAAGGGGAGCGGCAGCCATGACAAAACCGGCCGCCATTGCCTGGCCAATGATCCTAACGGAAAACTAGATATCGTCCGCGACGCCGGTTACTGGCTGCGCGATGACGCCGGTGAGGTGACCCGCCGGATCCGCCACATTTGTTGGGACGGCTGCATGTTCTCTAACGAAGTGATGATGCAAGCGGACACATGGTCTAACATCCTTGCCGCCATGCTTCAAGTGCGCGAAACCCACGGTTGGAACGAATAACAACAATCAGTCATGAAAACACTTAATATCGGCATGGTTGGCTATGGCTTCATGGGTCGTGCCCACGCCAACGCATTCCGTAAAGTCGGCAATTTTTTCCCGCTCGACCGGCAACCGGTTCTGAAGGCAGTTTGCGGCCGTGACGGGACCAAAGCGAAGGCGTTTGCGGCCCAGTGGGGATTTGAATCCATCGAGACGGATTGGCGCAAACTCATTGAGCGGGACGACATCGACGTGATCGACATCGCCGCAACCAATGACATGCACGCACCCATCGCCATTGCCGCCGCCAAGGCCGGCAAGATGATCCTGTGCGAAAAACCTCTGGCGATGAATGCCGCAGAGGCCCTTAAAATGGTCGCCGCTGTGGAAAAAGCCAAGGTCCCGAACATGGTTTGGTACAACTATCGGCGGGTGCCTGCTGTGACCCTTGCCAAACAGCTTATCGACGAGGGCAAGCTAGGCCGCATCTTCCATTACCGCGCCAAGTTCCTCCAGGATTGGACCATCTCCAAAGACTTGCCCCAAGGCGGCGCTGGCTTGTGGCGCCTCGACGCTAAGGTCGCAGGCAGCGGCGTTACCGGCGACTTGTTAGCCCATTGCATCGATACTGCGCTGTGGCTGAACGGGCCGATGGAAAAGG
>JBAXCM010000436.1:0-4166 GCA_037141475.1 Verrucomicrobiota bacterium
CCGCCGTATCCGCGGGTAGCGAGGAACGCGTCGCCATTGGCGAAGGAGGCGGCCAGTGAGCCGGAGCCGGGCAGCAAGGTGGACTTATGCCAGCGGCGAATGACAGCGCCGCGGAGGTCGGAGCGGCGTTCGTCGCCCGCCCAAGCCAGCGCTGCATGGTGGAAGCTGGCCGGGCTGGGGGAGACCCCCTTTTCAGCGGTGCTTTCGCCGCCGAGGGCCAGCGGCAACAACACTCCGTCCGGGCCCTCCCAAGCATTGTAAAACGCCGGATCACTGCGCGGACCGGCCAACACCAACAGGCCGCTGCCCGCCGCAACCCGCTCGGCCAACGCCGCAGCCATGGCGGCTGGCAGGCGCTGCACATCGGCCAGCACCACCACCTCGGCTCCGGCCAACAAATCCGTGGTCAGCTCAGGGGCGGGAATAACGACCGGATCCATCAGGAAATCCGTGCCCGCCCGGCCACCACGCAGCAAGTCGGTCGCAGGAGCGAGGGCCAGCGCGGTATGCCCGGCGGCTCGTTCAAAAAAGCTGCCGGCCGGATTGCCATCCACCAGCACCACCCGCAACGACTTGCGCACCATCACCACCCGCTCGGCATGATCGTCACCGGCAATGTCGTCGTGGCCGCTGAGCCGCGCTACGACCACGTGGGCACCGGGAGTGGTGAAGCGGTGACGGGTTTCGATCGTTTGAACCTGACCGGGAATCAGCAAGCCCATTGCTTCGTGCGCCACCGCTTGGCCGTCAATCTCTATCAAAAGCTCACCGGGCATCACCGGTTGGTTACCGGTGCTCACCACTTCGGTGCGCAGCACGCACGGCCGGTCGGTACCTGTCAGCTCGCGGCCGGTGGTGATGGAGGCGATGCCAGCGTTGCGCAGGTTGGGCGCTTGCGGAAAGCCGCGCAGCAACAGGTGGGGTTTGGCGGGCAAACCGTTCCAAGCCGCCGCCAGTGTTTTCCAAACTCCAGCATTGTCGAAACTCCAACCGTGGCGCTGCATATCGGTCAAGACGATGATGTCTTTGTTAGGTCGCTCACCCTCCGCCAGCACCAAGGTGGCCATGCCGAGTGCTTCATTGGCGCGGAACGTGCCGCCCACCACGTGCAGGCCATCGAGTTGGGCGAGCACGTCGGCGCGGTGGGACACCGGGGTGCTGGAGATAGCTTGGGGTGATGGGCCACCGAGAATCACAGCGAAGGAGGTGCCGCGCGGGGCGTCTTTGACGATGCGGCGGGCCTCGTCGAGCGCGTCGTCGAACAAAGTACGCGAGCCGGAACTGCGGGTCATTGAGGTCGATGCGTCGATAACCAAGGCAACGTCATGGCGTCCGGCTGCCTCGAATTGGCGCAGGTTGAGCTGGCGCTCCCACACGATCATGGCCACCGCGAGACCAAACATCAATAGGGCGATGGCACGCACCAACAGTCGCTTGCGGGCGGTGGCCAGCACGAATGATCCGCCAAACAGACCGATTCCCAGCAAAACGGCGGGAAGCACGAAGAGCCAGGGAGTTGCGCTGTTAGGCGGCACGAACGGACGGGCGATGGCCAGCGCGGCGAGGGCCAGCAACAGACAGCGGGCGGCCATCAGCAGCAGGTCTTCCCACTCCATGCGGCGGCGACGCTCCGAGAGCGAGTCCATCAGGAAGCGCATGGCCCCCCATGCGAGCGGCTTGGCGGCTTGGCGGCGGACTAGGTGGACGATCACCGGGATAGAAACGCCGGTGAGCGCGAGCAGCAGCCATGGATTGAGGAAGAGCATGGGTTAGCGGCCGCGTTTGGCGTGCATGCGGCGGCCGATGTAGCGCAGCAGGGTTTGGCGGAGGGGGTTGCGAGTGTTCACCGGCACATAGTCGGCGTGCAGGTTGCCGCAGGCCGCCTCAATCGTTTTAATGAATTGGCCAACGCGTTCCAAATAAGTGGCTCGCACCGCGTGTGGGTCGATCCGCAGGTTGGGCGAAATCTTCTCGAGGTCGCGAAATTGTTGGTAGCCGGTAAACGGGAAACTCAACTCTTCCTCGGCCATCAGGTGGAAAATCACCAATTCGTGCTGGCGGAAATCAAAGTGGTGCAGCGCTTCGACGATACGCGCCGGATCGTCGAACAAGTCGCTGATGAGAAATACCACGCCGCGCCGCGGAATCCGCTCGGCCACATCGTGCAGCACCGCCGCCGCATCCGTGTCAGCTCCGGCCTTGCTGCGATCGAGGACCTCGAGGATGCGCCGGACCTGACTTGGCCGACTGGCCGCCCTCACGAAATCCAGCGGCTTGCGGTCAAAGGTGACCAAGCCGGCGGCGTCACCTTGTTTTACAAACAGATAGGCCAAGGCTGCCGCCACATATTTTGCGTAGGCCAGCTTCGACAATGCCTTGCCATCCAGGGTGGCCGCCTTGTCGCCCGTAAAGTCCATCGACCCGCTGACGTCCACCGCGAGAGTCGCCCGCAGGTTGGTTTCCTCGATGTATTGGCGCACCACATTGCGGTCGCTGCGGGCCATCACCCGCCAATCCAGCGTGCGCGGGTCGTCGCCGGATGCGTACGGCCGGTGCTCGGCAAACTCCACCGAGATGCCCTTGTCGGGGCTGGTGTGTTTGCCGGTTAGAGTCCCCTGCATCCGGCGGCGCGCCAACCAATCGAGGCGACGCATCACCCCCATCGTCTCCTCGGGCAGGAGCCGCATGCAGTCTGGGAGGTGCGAGGAGGAGGCCATTGGGAAGAAAAGACGCGAGACGCAAGAAGCTTCAAGACTTCAAACCGCAAGAGGAGGAAAAGAGCAGGCACCATGGCGGGCTACTTCTCTTGCGTCCTGGATCTTGCAATCTTGAGTTTCGCCTTTGTTCAGCATGGAGTGCGTATGATGGAGTGCTTGGGTTCAGACTTTGAGGTCTTCACGCGGCGCAAGCTTGGTGAGAATCCGCCGGATAATCTCGTCACTGGTCACCCCTGCAGCCTCCGCATTGAAGGTGGTTAGCACCCGGTGGCGTAGCACCGGCGCAGCCACTGCCGCCACATCGCGAGTGGTGGCGTGGAACCGGCCGCGCAGCACGGCATGGGCCTTGGCGGCGGATATCAAGCCGATACCGGCGCGCGGGCCGGCCCCCCAAGCCACCATTTCGCGCACAAAATCCGGGGCGTTCTTTTCCTTGGGACGGGTCGAGCGGGTGATGGCAGCGGCGAAGTCGATGACGTGGTCGCCGACGGGCACGCGTTTCACGATGTCTTGGAGTTGCAGGATATCTTGGGCCCCCATCAATGGCGACACGCTGGCGGAGGACGGCCCGGTGACCCGGCGGATAATCTCGCATTCTTCCGCCTCGCTCGGGTAATCCACGATGATATTGAATAGGAAGCGGTCGAGTTGGGCCTCGGGTAACGGATAGGTGCCTTCCTGTTCGATCGGGTTTTGCGTGGCCAGCACGAAAAATGGCACGGGCAGGTGCATTGTGCGCTCGCCCACCGTCACCTGCCGTTCCTGCATCGCCTCTAACAATGCAGCCTGGGTCTTGGGCGGAGTGCGGTTAATTTCATCGGCCAGCAGCATGTTGGCAAACACCGGCCCCTGCACAAAACGAAACCCCCGGTGCCCGGTCTCCGGGTCCACTTCCAGCACGTCAGTGCCTGTGATGTCCGCCGGCATCAGGTCGGGCGTGAATTGAATCCGCCGGAAACTCAGGTCTAGCGCCTGCGCCAATGTCGATACCAGCAAGGTCTTGGCCAGCCCAGGAACCCCCACCAGCAGCGCATGACCCCGGCAAAAAACCGCCATCAACACCTGTTCTATGACCTCCTGTTGACCAACGATCACCTGCCCAATTTCCTCCTTCATTCGGCTATACACCGCATGCAGCCTATCGACCGTCGCCTTGTCATCGTTTGCCATAAGCCCGATTCTACGCCATGACTGCGGCGGCCTTTCACTTATTAGATCAATACTGGATCATTTATTTTTCACCCCGTGTGAATGATGCCAACAGACGCGCAGGGCCCTTGATCGGCGGATCTGCCTCATCTCGGCGCGCAGGCCCGGGAGGACGGATTTCGTGGCAAAATGACTGGTCTGATGAAAATTGCTGAATTTTAGCTTGCCAAGCGGGTTGGGGTCTTTAAGTTGCCCCCCCCATGCCAAGAGTTTCAGGAAAAGCAAAGACACGGAAAGCCG
>JBAXCM010000437.1:0-4164 GCA_037141475.1 Verrucomicrobiota bacterium
CGTCTGAGCCGCCAAAAGTGCCAAACCATTTTCCGCCGAGGTCAGGAAGTGTGGGATTGCTGGTATAACGGCGCGCTCTGGACCGGAGCTAATCGGCTGAATCCCTTTGATATCAAGGGGTTTTACGAATTGTAGAAATTTGGCACGGATTCTGCCATTCTATTAACAAAACCAATGTTTTTACTATGAGTTTCCACGAAAAAAATGAGCGGCGTATCCGGCAAAAAGTCAAATTAGTTGAATTCTGGGCCATTTTCATGGGGTTGGTGAACGCGCTGTTATGCGTGTTGCTAGTGGTGTTTCCAGAGTTTCTCGTGAAAATATTGTTGCTGATGCCGTCTTCCGACCAAGAGTTGCTGTGGTTGCGCGGGATCGGTGTGCTGCTCGGCGCAATGAGCTTGGCTTACTTCCGTAGCCTGCACTGTCACAAGGGCGGCAAATCCGCGTGGTTTGTCACCGCCGTCTTGCAGGGACTGGTGTCCTTGGCGGTCATTTGGCTGTTTGAAATGGATTTATTGCCCGGGAATTGGCTGTGGATCTCCCTGCCGGGCCTGCCGGTGGCGGTTCTGCAAATGTGGGTGATCCATGCCGGATGGCTCGCCAGCGTAAGCAAGTGGCGCAAGTATCGTCATATCGGGCAGCGCCAGAATTTTGGCATGACCCTGCAATTTTGAAAATTGCAGTATTTTCACTTATGTAAAATTTGCAATATGGCTTGCCAGTGTTGCTGCTGAGGCCTAGTTTTCGGCCGACCGTCAACCTACGGTTCCGCCAGCATGTCCGCATCAGAAAATCAGCCTAACATCTTGCTTGTCGATGACGACGAAGCCGTGCGAAACCTGCTAGTGACGGCAGCAAAAAGCCGCGGTTGGCAACCGGTGGCGGCCGATACTGGAGCCGATGGCTGCCTGTTGCTCACATCTCAGATCAAGGCGGTGGTGCTTGATCACGGGCTGCCGGATGGCGACGGTGTTCAAATGTTAGGTCGGCTGCGCAAGATCCGCCCGGATGTGCCGGTGATCATGCTGACCGGCCTCAATGATGCGGAGACTGCGGTGCGGGCGCTGCGGGCGGGAGCTGATGACTACCTGACCAAGCCTTTTGAATTGGAGCGCCTCTTCAGTGTGATTCAGGAGGCATGCCGCTTGCGGCAGCAGGCATCAAGCGCTGAAGCGCTCGGTGGCAGCGGCGAGCCGCTGTGTGGAGTGGAGGTGCTCAAGCATGCCCGCAGCCAGAGTATGCGTGAATTGTACCAGCGCATGATCAAGGCGGCGCAATTGGACATTACCCTGCTTCTAACAGGTGAAAGCGGCACTGGCAAAACCCTGATCGCCCGGGAAATCCACCGCCTCAGCCCGCGGGCCGCCGAACCGTTCATCCCGGTGAGTTGCCCAGCTTTGCCGCGAGAGTTGCTCGAAAGCGAATTGTTCGGGCACGAACGCGGTGCCTTCACCGGTGCCACCACCCTCAGGGAGGGGCGCTTCGAACAGGCAAGCAAGGGGACCATTTTCCTCGATGAAATCGGCGACCTGCCCGGCGAACTCCAGCCCAAACTCCTGACCGTCCTTCAAAACCAGGAGTTTTTCCGCGTGGGAGGCAACCGGATTTTGCGCACGGATGCACGGATCATCGCCGCGACCAACATGGATTTGCTGGCCCGGGTGCGCGATGGTGGCTTCCGCGAGGACCTCTATTACCGCCTCGATGTGCTCGCGCTGCGCTTGCCCGCCCTGCGTGAGCGCCTCGAGGACCTGCCCGAACTGATCCGTGCCATCCTCGAACGCATCGCCCGCAAACGCGGCAAGGCTGCTTGGACCGTCACCACGGCGGCCATGCGGATGCTTCAACGCCAGCCATGGCCCGGCAACATCCGCCAGCTCGAGAATGTGCTGGAGCGTGCCACCGCCTTTGCCGACACTCAGGAACTCGGCGAAAGCGATATGAGCCCCCTGCTCGACGCCAGTAACAACAGTCTTAACGCGACGTCCGCCTCAGGCGTGCCGCGCTCACTGGATGAAGTTGCCCGCCAAGCGTTCCTCGAGGCGTATGAGCGCAACGGCTACAACAAGGCACGCACCGCCCGTGAACTAGGCATCGCCGAACGCACGGTCTATAATATGCTGGCTAAGTACGCGATCAAATAGGGCGTCCTCAGCCGACCATCAGCAGGAGGTCTTCGTCAACCGTGTTGATGCCTGCGATGCCGAAGTTATCGACGAGCACCTGAGTGACGTTGGGGGAGAGGAAGGCCGGGAGTGACGGGCCGAGGTGGATGTTTTTCACCCCCAGATGCAGCAGCGCTAGCAAAACGATGACGGCTTTTTGCTCGTACCAAGCGATGTTGTAGGCGATGGGCAACTCGTTGATGTCGGCCATGCCAAAAATCTCCTTCAGCTTGAGGGCAATGACCGCTAGCGAATACGAATCGTTGCACTGGCCGGCGTCGAGAACCCGCGGGATGCCACCGATATCACCGAGGTCCAGTTTGTTGTAGCGGAACTTCGCGCAGCCGGCAGTTAGAATCACCGTGTCGCCCGGTAGCTTGGTCGCAAACTCAGTGTAGTAGTCGCGCCCTTTCATCCGTCCATCACAGCCGGCCATGACCACGAACTTGCGGATGGCACCGCTCTTGACCGCATCCACCACTTTGTCGGCCAAGGCGAACACCTGGGCATGCGCAAAACCCCCGACGAGTTCACCGGTTTCGATTTCGACGGGAGCATGGCAGGTTTTGGCGTGCTCAATGACGGCCGAAAAATCCTTGGGCTGGCCGTCCACACGCGGCAAAATGTGCCCTGCACCGGGCAAGCCGGAGGCACCCGTGGTGTAGATTCGCCCGGTGTAAGTGGCCCCTTCGGCGGGTGGCACGATGCAGTTGGTGGTGAACAAGATGGGGCCGTTGAAGTTGGTGAAGTCTTGGTTTTGATGCCACCAACTGCTGCCGTAGTTGCCGACAAAATGACGGTACTTCTTGAATGCCGGGTAATAGTTCGCCGGGAGCATCTCGCTGTGGGTGTACACATCCACGCCGCTGCCATCGGTCTGGGCTAGCAGTTCTTCCATGTCCTTGAGGTCGTGGCCACTGATGAGGATGCCCGGATTGGCACGCACTCCGAGGTTGACCCGTGAGATTTCCGGATTGCCGTAGCGGGTGGTGTTCGCTTCGTCTAGCAGCGCCATGGCGGTGACGCCGTGTTTGCCGGTATCGAGCACCAGAGCCACCAGTTCCCCGATGGCCAGTGACTGGGTTGTCTTGACTAGAGCCGTCTGCATGAAGGCGGCAAGGGACGGATCTTCAAAGCCGAGGTTGGAGGCGTGCTCGAGGTAGGCGGCCATGCCCTTGATGCCGTAAAGCGTGAGTTCCTTCAGGCACCGAACATCGGCATCGGCTTCCTGCAGCACTCCCACCTGTTGGGCTTTCTCCGCGTAGTCGGCCGGGCTGCCGAGCCAGGTGCTGCCGTCAAACCGGGTGTCCACGGTGACGCCGGAGGCGGTGGCCTTGGCCATCAGAGAGGCCCGAAGGTCGAGCGCCTGTGCAATTTTGTCCAAGAAGATATTCTGGTCAAAATTGGCGTTGGTGATGGTGGCGAAGAGCCCGTCGATGATGAACTTGTTGGCCGTTTCGCTCTCGAAACCAGTCTGTTCGCGCAGAGCCGTGGTCCAGTGTGAGATGCCCTTTAGCAGATGCACCAGCAGGTCCATCAGATTGGCGAGCTCATCCGTCTTGCCGCATACGCCCTTGACGGTGCAAGCGATCCCTTTGGACGCTTCCTGACATTGAAAACAATACATACTCATGGTGATTAGGGGGGGGGATTCAGTCGTTTTGTTTGGGTTGATCGGACCCCGCTGCGGGGGCACAGCGACGTTGTGGGGCAATCCTCTGAATAAATCAAGATAAGTTTGTCTTCTTTTTTCAAGCAAGCGTCGAGGCTCGTCATGCTCACGGAGGAAACCTCCGGAGCTCAGGGTTCGACATCCCGAGGAACCTGCCCCAGGAACGCCGAGCCCCACCTCGCCCAGAACCCACTTTACAGGCCAAATTCCTCAATTTTCTACTCCCTCAGAACTCAGTGTTCGACCTCAAAAGCACCATAGGTCGTGTAAGCTCAAATGTTACCATGCGAGCAGCAACCGCCGGGTGGGCGGATAGAGTTGGAGAGT
>JBAXCM010000438.1:0-4163 GCA_037141475.1 Verrucomicrobiota bacterium
CGGCGAGAAGGAAGCCGAGTTTCACGGCTGCTGCAATCCGGTCAATGTCGCCTGCCTCGCCGATGGCTCGATCGTCACTGTGGAAAAAGCCCCGACCCGCGTCAAAATCTACGACAAAACCGGCAAGACCGAGCAAGCGGTCACCGGGATCGCCAATCTCGTCGAGGGCTGTAGCCAGATTCCGACCGCCATCGATAGCAAGGGCGCTCTCTACCTGGCATCCGACCCAAAGAAATGCATCGTCAAGTGCGTGGCCGGTGCGGCCGCCGAACCCACAGCGCCGTAGAATCATGATGAAGACCTGTTGGAGTGCCCTTGCCGCACTGGGGCTTTGCGTCGCGCATGCCGGCGGCGAAGCCGGTTTGCCAGTTACTGATGAAACCGCGCTGGTGGTTGATTCTGCGGTGGCGGCCGACGTCACCGCGGCCCCCAAGCCACTGCGGCTCAAAATTGCGGTTAATGACATTTATTGCCGCAAGACCGCCTGTTCCTGTATCAGCAAGATTGCGACTCGCAGCTTCGATACGGTGATGGCCAATCTGCAGGCCCGCCACCAAATCACCCTCGAGCTGACCTATTTCATGGAGGTCTTCGACCTGCAAAAAGCCCTGCTGGCAAATGAGTACGACGGCGTGCTGTGCAAGCCATGGACGGCTTTGCAATACGGAGCAAAAACGCCAGCGCGCTTCAAGCGGGTGGCCGATTTGCTGGATCCCGACGATAAAGCGCTGATGAGCGGCGTGTTTCTAACATTGGCTGGATCGTCCGTCCGCACGCTGGCGGACGTCCAGGGCAAGCGGCTTGCGCTGGGGCAGGAGGACGCATACGAAAAGCATCAGGCACCGCTAAGAATGTTAGATCTTGGTCATATTCAGCCTTCGGAGCAGGTGTTTTTCTCGAGTTGTGGTGAAAACCTCAACGCTCTGATGGATGGTACGGTCGATGTGGCAGTCGTTTCCAGCTATGCCCTTACCGCCAGTTGCGCGGTGGATTTCGCCAAGCCGGAGGATTTCCGCACGTTGGCTCAAACCGAGAAAATGCCGCTCACTTCGCTGTTGGTGGATTTGGCGAAAGTGCCGACGGCAGAGGCTGTGCGATTGCAGGCGGCGTTGCTGGACGTGTCCGGAGCCAAGGTCCCGAAAGATTTGCTGGGAAAGGGGTTTGTGCTGCCCGCTTCGTGGCGGCCGGTTTTTCCGGTGGTGGCCGTCGGTGCCGCGAAACCTGTCGGTCCCACCGTGGGAGAAGTCGCCAAATGAATCCGGGCCGGCGCAGGTTCATTCAGTTTGGCGGGCGGCTCATTGGAGTGGCGGCGCTGGGCGGCACGGGTTGGCGGATATTCACCGGCAGTGACCCCGACGCGGTATTTTCGCAACCCACGGGCCCATACGTTTGGCGAATCAATCCCGACAAATGCACGTTTTGCGGCCTGTGTGAAACTGCCTGTGTCAGATTTCCCTCAGCGGTCAAAGCCGTCAATGACCAGAAGAAATGTTCCTACTGCGTGGCGTGCTATGGTCATTTATCCGATCTGCATGTCTCCTCGGAGATGATTCAAAGCGAGGGCAAGCGGGTTTGTCCTTATGACGCGGTTACCCGCCGGGAATTTTCCGGCGGCAAGGACGGGTATCACATTTACACGATTGACGATGCCAAGTGCACTGCTTGCGGCAAGTGCGCGAAACGCTGCAACAAGCTCGGTACCAAGTCGATGTTTCTGATCATCCGGCCGGATTTGTGCATCGGCTGCAACCGCTGTGCTATCGCCGCGGTATGCCCCGAGCAAGCGATCGAGTGGGCTCATTCTTATCCAGAGGATGATTTTCGAGGCGACTACGAATTGGAGCATGTGGCTGTGGGCAGCGACGAGGGGGAGCGGGCGACGTCATGAACAGCTGGTGGCGGATCATCCTTTGTTTGGTGTTGGTGGGTTGGCAGTGGGTCGGCGCGCAGGAAACGGCATCGGTCGAGCCGAGTTACAAAATTCCTAGTGGCGAGGACATCAGTTCCAACGAAGGAATTGCCACCTATCGGGAGCAATATCGTCCACAGCAGTACTTTCCCGAGTCCGCCGCATGGGTCGGTGCAGACATTGCGATGCTCGCGGGCATCTTGTTTCTTGGCTGCGTGATGGTTTGGCGCCAAGTGCACACGCGCCATTTCTGGCTACCTGCTGTTCTGTCGCTGCTCTATTTCGGCTTCCTCCGTGGCGGCTGTATTTGCCCGGTCGGCTCGGTCGCCAATCTGGCTATCGGCATTAGGCATCCCGAGATGGTCGGGCTGAGCACAGGGGTGATGTTTTTGCTGCCGCTGGCGGTGGCCTTGTTCATCGGAAGGGTGTTTTGTGTCGCTGGTTGCCCCCTCGGTGTGCTCCAGCATCTGTTGGGCGGCCGCCGCTCGCTCACCTTGCAGCCGCTCCCAAATGCCATCCTCCGCTTATTCCCAGTGGTCACCTTGGTGGCCACCGCTTGGCTGGCCCTGCGCGGTTCCTGTTTCCTCATCTGCCTCCTCGATCCCTATAAAACCGCCTTCTTTTTTGGTTATGGCTGGATTGAGCGGATCTTCCACTGGCTGCATGGCGGGTTGGTCGAGCCCGGAGTGCTGCGGGTCGGCGATCTGACGGCCTGGGGGATATTTGCTGCTGCGGTGTTGCTCGGGCGCTGGATTTACCGCCCATTCTGCCGCTTTGTCTGTCCCTATGGTGTTTTGTTAGGGTTATTTTCCATGGTGGCGTTCAAGCGTCGGCGCATCGAGCAAAGCCAGTGTGTGCAATGCGGGATTTGTGAAAAACAATGCCCGGTGGATGCCATCACCCGCGATCCAAAAACCAAGGAATATAGGATTTCCTCGTACCACTGCATCCAGTGCAATGGTTGCTCATCAAGCTGCCGCAAGGACGGTATTCATTGAAATCACGAGTCTTGGGCTGGCCCGCCTTCGGGAGGGTTGGGAGCGGCTTCCTGGAGGAACGATTTTCGGCAGAGTTCGGCATATTTCTCGCCGTTGGCAAGCAATTCGTCGTGCGTGCCTTGCTCGATCACCTCGCCCTTTTCCAGCACATAAATGCGCCCCGCGTTCTGGATGGTCGATAGCCGGTGGGCGATGACGATGGCTGTGCGGTTTTCCATCAATCGGTCGAGGGCATCCTGAATTTGGCGCTCGGTTTCCGAATCGACTGATGCCGTGGCTTCGTCGAGGAGGAGGATGGGGGCGTTTTTGAGCAAGGCACGGGCGATGGACAGTCGATGTTTCTCGCCGCCCGAAAGCTTGACGCCGCGTTCGCCGACGTTGGTATCCAAATTTTTCGGCAAGGCCCGCACAAACTCGCCGGCATGCGCAGCGCTCAGGGCGGCCCACAATTCGTCGTCATTGGCATCTCGCTTTGAGAGCAGGAGGTTTTCACGCACTGTGCCGTTGAACAGGAACGGTTCCTGAGTGACGTAGGCCAGGTGCTCGCGCAGGGATGATTTTGCCAGTCCGGCTATGTCCTCGCCGTCAATGCTGATGGTGCCGGAATTGACCTCGTAAAAACGCGCCAGCAACGACAACACCGTGGTTTTTCCGGCTCCGGTGGAGCCCACCAAGGCGATGGTTTGCCCGGGTTGGGCCTCGAGCGTGACGTCGTGGAGCGTTGGTTGTTCCTGATAGGTGAAGGAAACGTGATCGAAGCGCACGGCACCGTGGATGCGTTCGGGCAAGGACTTGCCGTGGCGGGCGTTGGGTTCTTCCTCGGCATCAAGGATCTGGAACACCCGGTCGGCTGCCGCTCGTCCCGAGAGAATCATCTGGTTGAGCGAGTTGAGACGCTCAATCGGCTCGTAAAATAATGACAAAAATAGCAGAAATCCCACAAAATCCCCCTTCTTCATTTTTACAGCGCGCACCCCGGCGGCGCCACGGCCCATTTCTCGAATATCACTTTCTTTAAAACGAATTGACTGACCTTTAGCAGTAGCTAAAATCATCTCATCTGTAGGGGCAACAAACTGAACAGAGGTAAGTTCATCTCCATCATGCAAACTAATAGCAATCAGACCACTTCGACGGACATCATGGAATGCTTCAGCATCTACTTTTTTTACAGTTCCTTGTTTAGTCACCATCATAAGAGCTAATTTAGAATTCTTGAGCTCTTTTGGCATAGCTAAAACAGAGGTGACTTTTTC
>JBAXCM010000439.1:0-4162 GCA_037141475.1 Verrucomicrobiota bacterium
TCGGCAAAAGCTTCGCCACTTATGGCAAACACGTCAATTTCCGCCAAACCCTCGTGTACGGCGGCGTCGGCCAGGTTCCTCAAGTCAATGCCATGCGCGGCGGCGTCGATGTGCTGGTCGCAACTCCGGGTCGATTGCTAGATTTAATCGACCAGCGCCACATCGACCTCGGCCAAGTGGAATTTTTTGTCCTCGACGAGGTGGACCGGATGCTGGACATGGGCTTTTTGCGCGACGTCAAGCGCATCGTGTCGATGTTGCCGGCCAAGCGCCAGTCGTTGTTCTTCTCCGCGACCCTCGCTCCTAACATTGTGGAACTCGCCCGGACCATCCTGCGCGAACCGGCACATATCAGTATCATGCCGGAAACCACCACCGCCGAAAACATCGACCAACAGGTGTGTTTCGTGGCGCGTGAGGACAAGCGCCCTCTGCTCGACCAACTGCTCCGCGGCCAAGCCGACGCCGACCAACAAAAACTAACCATCGTGTTCAGCCGTACCAAGCACGGGGCTAACAAACTAGCAAAAAGCCTGTGCGCCGCAGGATTCGCCGCCGATGCCATCCACGGCAACAAGTCGCAGGCGGCACGCGAAAAAGCCCTCGACCGCTTCAAGCGCGGTCTCACCCCGGTCTTAGTGGCCACCGATGTGGCCGCCCGCGGCGTGGACGTCAAGGACGTTGGCCTGGTCGTGAACTTCGATTTACCTAACGAGCCAGAAGCCTATGTGCATCGGATCGGCCGCACCGCGCGTGCCGGTGCCGACGGTCGAGCGGTGTCCTTTTGTTCGGAGGACGAACTGGAGTTTTTGCGTGAGATTGAAAAGATCATCCTCATGCCCATTCCGCGCTGGGACGATCACGCATGGCACATCGAGTCCCTCGCCGAACGGCATTCCCGTGGCAAGTCCGGCGGCAACCATGGACCAAGACCTCCGTCTAACGGTGGTGGTGGTGGTGGTGGCGGCCAGCGCCGCAACTTCGGTGGCAACCGCCGTCGCTCTGCCGCTGCTCGTTGAGGTGGGATTGGGGGTTTGATTGAGGCCGCAAATCCACGAAAAACTCAAGTTATTGGCAAGTGAGAGGGGAGCACGATCGATGAATTCTTCAGGACAAGAGGCTTTCATCTTCGGCGCTTGCATGGTACTTCCATGGACGCAAAGCGTGCATCCCCAATCCTCAATCCATGAAACTCCGGTCATTTCCCTGCTCCTCCGCTTCTCTCCCTATTTCAGAAATAGGTCTTGGTTGCTGGCAACTCGGTGGGTCCGACTGGGGCGAAATTGATGACGACAAGGCATTTGAAATCCTGCAAGCAGCCACAGATGCCGGAGTCAATTTTTTTGACACCGCCGATGTCTATGGAGCGGGCCGCAGCGAGGAGTTGATCGGAAAATTTCTCAGGAAATCTTCCAACAGGATTTTTGTTGCAACAAAACTCGGCCGGACATCGGCCCTCTATCCGAATGGCTACACTGAGGCCGCAGTGCGGGCTGCCACTGAGGCGTCCCTGCGGCGATTGGGGGTGGAGGCGCTGGACCTGACCCAGTTGCATTGCATCCCGCCGGCAGTGTTGCGGCAGGGAGAGGTTTTTGATTGGTTGAGAGAGTTGCAGCAAGAGGGCAAGATCAAGCACTTTGGAGCCAGTGTGGAATCCGATGACCAGGCATGGACTTGCTTGCAGCAGGATGGGCTCGCCTCGCTGCAGATTATCTTCAATGTGTTGCGTCAGAAGCCATCGTTCCATCTGTTGGATGAGGCCGCAAAACGTGGGGTTGCCATCATCGTGCGTTTGCCTTTGGCCAGCGGCGTGCTCTCCGGAAAATTCACCACAGCCAGCCAGTTTCCCCCGAACGACCATCGCACCTACAACCGCAACGGCGCGGCATTCAATGTCGGCGAGACATTTGCCGGCATCCCGTATGAGACGGCTGTCGTCCTTTGCGACGAACTCAAGGGCTTCCTCCCTCCAGCCTGGACCATGGCGCAATTGGCGCAGCGTTGGATCTTGGATCATGATGCAGTCACCACTGTCATCACCGGTGCGAGCCGACCGGATCAGGTGATGGCGAATGCCGGGGTTTCTGACCTGCCACCGCTATCCTCTGAGTTGCATGCCAAATTGCGCCACTTCTACGATGTGTCCGTCGCCAGTCACATCAGGGGGGTTTACTGATGGGCGATTGAGGTGATGTTGAGAATCTATTCGCGGTTAGGCATCGGTCACCTTCTCGCTGGAAATTGTTTTCTCGCCCTCTCAAAAATCCCTTGAGGGAGCTTGCCGAGCAAACTGGAATTTCGCCTTTTTTATCAGTCAGCTCGCTGAATCACCACTCCTTGAGGCCATCAATCGTCGGAGTGAGTCGTCTGCGGTGTGGCTACTCCAGCAGCAGGCGGCTTGGCATGGAACGGTTCGATGTCCCCGTCATCATCGCAAAGGTAGTGATGGCGATCCGGTCCCCAGCGATCGGTGAAGTAGATCCGCTTGCCATCAGGCGAAGCGCAAAGGAACGGGCAACTTGGGTTATCCTCAAGCTCCTCCACGGAAGTCAGCGCACGCACCGCGTCCTTCACACCGTTGCGAATGGCAAAACTTGCGTCTTTGGAAGGTTCCGGCAAGTTCAGGCGGGACAAGTGACCCCAGCCGGAGCCACTCATCCGGGAGATGGCCACGTAGGCCATTTTCTCGCCGGCCGCTATGGCTGAAACTCCCTGCTGGGATGAGGTGCCATTGTAATTGAAGCGCTCTGCCACCGGGGCGTACCGATAGGCTACCAGTTCGCCGCGTCCATCAGGTTGATCCTTGTCAGGGGCTTCGATGGCCAACTCGCCGTGCCACAAATCGCCCTCGGTACCAAACAGCAACGAACCGTCGGGCAGGAACTCCGCACAATCCACCGGGGCGGTCAAGTGCCGCAGCCAGACCCCTGCCAAGGGAGAGTGGCGGTTGGACATACCGAAAAGGCAGGGTTGGCCGTAGGGTTGGCCGACCTTTGTTAGGGATCCAAACACCAGCAACGCACCATTTTTCGGACTGCAGGCAATCCCGTCGAAGGTGACCCGCTTGGGCGCCAGTTTGACAAATTCGGCCGCCTTTTCGCCCGGCTTCCAATGCCAGATCCGGTGTTCTGTCACCAGAAAAAAACCACCTTTGTCGGAGCGGGTGATGCCGTGAAAGCACCCCTGCCTGCCGCCGAGGTCGATGTGAACCTGGGTGAGAGTGCCCTCTTCCTCGCAGATGCGATCTAGCGTGTTTTCCTCACCACTGATGGCAAAGACGGCGGACCCATCGGCGCTAAACGCGGCGGCGGCGGCGCCGGCGACGGAGACACAAGCCGCCTGCACAGCAGCAACCAGCAGCCCAACCCACAAGCAATAGCCTTTCGCTGGATTCATTTTCACCCTGCCGCATACGCCTCATTTGTGACGAATACTGCATGGACGTCCCGGTATTTCGCCCGCCAAAAAAATTTCCGCTTGAGGTTAGGCGCTGGAGCGGGCAGCTTGCCGGTGCAAATCCCATGGTCAGCACCACCACCACCTTAGAGGCTGCTTACGATTCGAAGATCGAAAGCAACGTGATCGTCACCCGCGTCGATGCCGCAATGAACTGGGTGCGCAAAAACTCGCTGTGGCCGATGCCCATGGGCTTGGCCTGCTGCGCCATTGAGCTGATGGCGACGGCCTCGGCGCGCTTCGACATTTCGCGCTTCGGAATGGAAGTGATGCGTTTTTCGCCGCGGCAGGCGGACGTGCTGGTGGTGTCTGGAACGGTCACCTACAAGATGGCGCTGGCGGTGAAGCGGATTTGGGACCAAATGCCCGAACCGAAATGGTGCGTGGCAATGGGTGCCTGCGCGTCAAGCGGGGGGATGTACCGTAGCTACGCGGTGCTCCAAGGAATCGACCAATTGATCCCGGTGGACGTGTATATTTCCGGCTGCCCGCCGCGGCCCGAGGCGTTGATCGCCGGCCTGATGCGCTTGCAAGAAAAAGTGGATACTGAGCACGCGCTGCTCGACCAGAAGCGCAGCATGTTCGCCTGATCCAAGTGAAGAACCCCTCCCCCCGAACCGAGACTCCCCCGATGGCTGCCGCAGATGATGTGAAATGGTTCCGTGAAACGTTTGCCGAAAAGGTGCTGGAATCAGTGGAATTCCGC
>JBAXCM010000440.1:0-4153 GCA_037141475.1 Verrucomicrobiota bacterium
CAGCCACCTCGATAGCCCCGCCTGCGCCACTACCCGCGCCATTGAGAAGGGTGGCTCGCGAGGTGTTGAAGGAATCGCTCGCCAGCAGGGCCGCTCCGGTGCTGATGGTTAGGGGATTGGTTTCCAGGCCAATCTCGGCGGAGACATTGATACTCAGCTTGCCGCCGGTGATGGTGGTGCCACCCGTGTAGGTGCTGGTTCCAGTTAATGTTAAAACTCCCCCACCAACCTTGTTGAATGATGTGGCGCCGTTGCCATTTTCAATCACCCCGCCAAAGCTACTGGTTCGATCGTTGGCCCCGGCACTGAATGTGACGGACCCGATTTTCGTGTTGCTTACCAGGCCCGATCCGGACAGGCCGTTGACGGTGATGCTGGTGTTGTTGAGGTCGAGCGTGGTGCCGACGTCCAGGCTCAGATTGCCTTTGCCGGACCCGGAGGGAATGGCGTTTGCAGCAGCGATTTGCAAGGCGCCGACATTTAACACCGTGTCGCCCGCATAGGTGTTGGCACCACCAAGCGTCAGGGTGCCAAGACCGGTTTTTGTCAGACCGCCGGAACCTGCGAGGATCCCGTTGTACGTGAGCGTCTGGTTTTGAGCGGCGTCGAGGCTACCGGAGGACGAGCCTAGGGTGATGCCGCGGTTAGCGTTGATTTCAAAAGTATTGGTTGCGGAAATCCCGCCGCCGTTGAGCACGATATTGGATACGGTCGGCGTGCCGGGAATGGCGCCCAGAGCACCGGTGGAAGTGATAGCTAACAAGCCGCCGGTGACGGTGGTGCCGCCGGAGTAGCCATTGACGTTGGACAAGGTCACCGTACCCGAGCCGACTTTTGTCAGCGCGATCACACCGGTGCCGTCATTGAGGGTGCCGGCGAAAATGCCGCCGCCGCCGCTGGCCCCGGTGGTGAGGGTGACCCGGGTGGCGCTATTGTTGATGATTGAACCCGTGCCGGCAAGTCCGTCAATCGTGATGAGGTGGCCGTTGAGATCAAGTGTGCCGGCGTTGTTGACGGTTAGCGTACTGCGATATGACAGCGCGGTGTCGCTTGCCATAGAAAGGATGCCGCTGGCCAGGGTGGAGGCCCCGGAGAAGGTGTTGTTGCCGGAAAGCGTGAGGGTACCGATGCCAGTCTTAGTTAGGCCGAGGGTGCCGATGCCATCCTGGAGGTTGCCGCCGAAGGTGAAGGTCTGGTCATTGGCACCTACCGTTAAGACCGAGGCGCCAAGGTTGTTAGTGACCATGCCGCTCCCAGACAGCCCGTTGAGCGTCAGGTTACAATTATTGAGGTCGAGTGTGCCGCTGGAGCCGATCGAGACATTTCCCTTGCTCGGTCCTGAGGCGAGGGCGAAGGAGTTGCCGATTTGCAAGGTGCCGCCAGAGATTGTGGTATCGCCGGAGTATGTGTTAACGCCCCCGAGGGTCAGTAGGCCGCTGCCAATTTTCACTAGAGACATGATGCCGCCGCCATCTTGCAGGACGCCGGTGTAATTCCCTGCGGCATTGTTGTCACCTGCGGTCAGGGTGATGGGAGAACCACCACTGTTCGTAAGAACTCCTGCTCCGGAAAGCCCGCTGATCGTGATACTCAGGTTGTTGACGTCGAGCGTGGCATTGAGCACGAGGTTGCCCTTGCCGGTGCCGGAGGGCAGCGCCGCGGCATTGCCGAGTTGCAACACTCCTGAGGAAATCGTGGTATCGCCAGAGTATGTATTGGCCGACCCTAGCACCAGGTTGCCGGTGTTAGCCTTGGTAAAGCCGCCACTGCCGGAGATGATGCTGTTAATCACTCCATTGCCCGCGCCGCCGAGGGTGAACGTGCCAGAGGTTGCGACACCGCCGGTCAACAAGGTGAGGGTTTTGCCGCTGCTGGTAATGTCCATCTCACCGCCACCCGCATTGACCGTAAAACCGCGGGTGTAACTCAAATCCGCGTTGCTGGTGTAGGAAAGCGTGCCCTTGTTGGAGGAGTCGCCCAAAACGATAGCTCCGCCGGCGCTACCCAGATTGCCGCCGGCCCCGGGATTGGCCACGCTGAGAGTGCCGTTGCTGATGGTGGTGGCACCGCTATAGGTGTTGATGCCATTCAAGGTCAGCGTGCCGCCCCCGCTCTTCGTGAGGGCCAACGCATGACTGCCATCTTGGATTACGCCATCGAAACTGCTGGTACCGCCAGCGCTACCGGCAGTGAGAGTGACAAGCGATGAGCCGTTGTTGGTGATGGTGCCTGTGCCGAGTAGGCCGTCTATGCTGGCATTGAAGCCATTCACATCCAGGGTGCCGACCGAGGCTATCGTGATGGTGCTGTTGGCTGACAGGCCGCTGATCGAGCCAACTTGAAGGGTGCCTGTGCTGATCGTGGTGGCACCCGAATAGGTGTTGGTGCCCGACAGGGTCAGCACGCCCGTGCCGATCTTCGTCAGGGCGACCGTCCCTGTTCCATTCTGGATATTGCCACTGAACGCACTTGTTGTGTTTTGCGAACCGGCGGTCAGGGTGGCTATCCCGGCGACGCTGTTGGTCACATACCCCGAGCCCGAGAGGGCGTTGACCGTCTGGGAATAGCCGGCGAGGTCAAGAGTGCCGTTGACGGTGAGGTTGCCGTTGCCGAAGCCGAAAGGCAGGGCGTTGGCGACCCCGAGCTTCAAAGTGCCGAGCGTAATCGTCGTGGTGCCTGTGTAAGTCTGCACGGCGGTGAGTGTCTGCGTGCCGGAGCCAGATTTGGCAAATGCTCCCGTGCCAGACATCACGCCAGCGTAGATTGTATCGGAATTGTCTGATCCGGCCGTCAAGGTGTAGCTTTGCAAATTGACGTTGCCGCCGGTGACCCCGCCGCCCGCAAGGGAACCGATGGTTTCGCTCGCATTGAGTTTCAGGAGGACTCCCGACACATTGGACAAAGTCACAGCACTGGTGTCAGCGATGGCGGATCCACCGGAGAGGGTCAACGTGCCGGCGGAAACCGCAGTCGGGCCGGTGTACGAATTCGCACCGCCAAGAATAAGGGTGCCTGCGCCGGTCTTGGTCAACCCGCCTATCCCCGATCCATTGTTGGCGAGAATACCGGAATACGTAAGGCTCTTGTTGGTAGCCACATCAAGTGTCCCCGTGCCACTCCCACTGCTGGGACCCACAGCGATGCCACGGAAGGAATTGAGTGTGAATGTGGCGGAAACGGATAGAATGCCACCGTTGATGACAATGCTGCCGGGGGTCGCGCTGCCCGGCGTGCCGCCGATGTTGGCATCCCCGCCAATGCTGAGGATGCCACTGGAAATTGTCGTGCCGCCAGTGAAGGTGTTGGCTCCAGTCAGGGTAAGGGTACCGACACCGGTCTTGGTGAGGGAGAGATTATTTTCCGTGGCGGTGGTACCGCCGAGGACACCCGCATAGGTATTGGTGGACGCAATATTGAGTGTCAGGGCGCTCGTGCGGCTGGCATTGCCGCCCACCACATAGTTGGTGCCGGTATTGCCGGAAGCAACCAGCAGGCCCGCGAGCGTCTGGTCATCGTTATCAATGTCACCATCCCCCAAAATCAGTTTGCCTGCCGTGGCGCTCCCGCTGGTGCCAAGGGTGACGGTGGTGGTGGTCGGAAGGATATTGCCCGCTCCTCCTCCCAATTGAAGCGAGCCATTCTGCACCGCAGTCGCACCAGTGTAGGTTTCCCCCGACGCTGTGTGCAACTGCAAGGTGCCGCTGCCCGTTTTGGTAAACGACAGAGCGCCGCCGCCACTGCCATCTTGTATCAATCCCGCATAGGTCGTGTTCGTGGCCTGGCTCACCGTCAGGGTGGCTGCGCTGGCGTTCGCATTTTCGATCACCGGCGAGCCCGGTGTGGCGTTGGTGCTAAGGGCACCGATGGTCACGCTGTTGCCATTGAGCTGAAGCTTCGTGCCTGCCGCAGCACTCGCTCCGAAGGTGATGTTGTTCGGAGTGCTGCTATTGAGGGCTCCTGTGTTAGCAAGTTGGATGGCGCCGGCATTGAGGGTGACGCCGCCGGTGAAGGTGTTGTTGCCGCCGAGAGTCAACGTGCCGGCACCCGTTTTCACCAGGGACCCGCCCGTGCCGGAAATCACGCCGCTAAAGGATGTGTTGGTGCTATCACCGGTGGTCAGTGCATAACTCGCCAGATTGACGGTGCCGCCGGT
>JBAXCM010000441.1:0-4132 GCA_037141475.1 Verrucomicrobiota bacterium
GGTGGCGGGGATGCATGAACGCTTGGCTTTGAGCCTTCCGGTGGCAGCAGAGCTTGCGGTGCTGTTTGGGTGCGTGGAGGCTCAGGAACAATGATAGCGGGAGCGGGTCCCTGCGCAGAGGCGCTCAGGCCGATCGAGCGCGGGGGCTGGATTTGTCCGGTGGTCGGTGGATTGGGCTTAGTCTGCATGGATGAGGATCTGACTTTCGAGTTTTGGAGGAAAATTTTCAAGGATTCTCGGGCATTTTGCGGGCGATCGGCGCTGAGACGGTTGAGGTGCCACATCACCCAATTGCAGGCCCAGAGTGGAATATCCGGGCGGACTTCTTGCAGCGGGATGACCTGATGGTGGAGGTGGGCGGTCATCACTTGCAGCCCGGTATCCCCAGTGAATGGGTAATTCCCGGTCAAAGCGTTGTAGTAAACGCAACCCAGCGAGTACATGTCCGATCGCATGTCCAATTTGACACGCTCAAAATGCTCCGGGCACATGAAGAAAATCGAACCATAGACGGCTTCGGTATTTTCGAGTTGGTCCAGTTGGGAGGCCTCGGCAAGGTTGGCCAAGCCGAAGTCGACGATTTTCACTTGGAATCTACCGGAGGGCAGCCATGTGAGCATGAGGTTGCCTGGTTTGAGGTCGCGGTGGACGAGATTGAGTTCTTGTGCGGCGATGAGGGCTTCCTGAGTTTGCAGGGCGAGTTCGTGAAAGTCTGCCCACGTCAGCGGAGCCCGCTCAATGAGTTCGTCGAGGGTTTTGCCGCTGATCAATTCCATCACCACATAAGGCCCTTGTTCATCGGTACCGACGTCATAGACGGTGACAATATGCGGGTGTTGCAGCTGTGCGAGGGCTCCAGCTTCCCTGATGATCTGTTGCGAGGTGGCTTGCTCCAGCGCTTCCTCGCCTTCTTGCTGGATGCGCTTGATCGCCACTTCACGGTTCATCCGGGTGTCATAGGCCCGATACACCGATCCCATCCCTCCTTGACCGATCTTTTCCCGAATTTCGTAGCGCTCTTCCATAAATCGAGGGAGGGGGACCGGCGTGTTGGACTGGGGTTGGTTGCTGGCACCAAGCGGGTTCTGCCGCTTACGATGCGGCTCGATCCAAGCGTTGGTTCCGGTACTGAGTCGGGGATACACCCGCAATCCGGGCGAAGCTGCGGTTGAATTGCGACAACGATTGGTAGCCGACCAGGAAGGCGATTTCCGAAATCCGCACTTCGGGGCGAAGCAACTCGCGCTTGGCCCAGTCGATCCGGCAGCGGTTCACGTAATCCGTGAGCGTCAGGCCGGTGGAGTCTTTGAAAAGCCGGCAGAAATGCGATTCGCTCAAACCAGCTTCGCGTGCCACTTGGCCAAGCGGCAACGGTTGGTCAACATTGGCATGGATGAATTTCCGGGCGCGGGTAATGGCTGCCGGCTCGCTGCCTTCGTCGATGATGGCCAGCGATTCGGCATGTTCGCTGAGTTGTTCGGCGAAGGTTTGCAAGAGCGTCACCATGCTGTCGTAGCGTTGCGGATCCACTGCACGGGTGCTCATATAAGCACTCTTGAGTTGGCTGATGGAGGATTCACTGAGCGTCTTGCGGCCTAGCGAACCGAGCATTTCGGCAAATTGGGCTTCGCTGGGGATTTTGGTAAAGACCTGACCGGTTTTCAAGAATCCGACGACGGAAGCCCCCATTTTGACGGGCACGGCGGTGGCGCAGAGGCCGGCAAAACAACAGCAGGTAGAAGGGCCGTTGACTTCAGCTTCACGCATCAGGTGGCGGTTGGTATCGCGGCAAGCGGTATAGGCGTCGGTGCAGAGGTTGAGGGCCTCGCAGAATGGGCTTCGGTTGGTGGTGTTTTCGTCGAGACTCCAATGATCGGCATCCGCTGAAACCAAGCGAAGTGGAAGGCCGGTGGTGAGGCGAAATGCATCCTGATAGATTTTGAATCGATCGGATTGAACAATTCTACCTAGGAGGGTATTCTCAAAAGATTTGTGAGCGTGGATCGTGGCCGGCATGTTGTCGCATTAATTGTCCTGAACGAGACTAGTGAGTTGATTGAGCTTTTTCAACCATTCTTCGCAGCAATTGCTCGAAAAATCGTCGCAACGAGCAAAATCGACACAATTGAGCTCATCGGCATGAGGATGGCGGCGAGCAGCGGGCTCATTTGCCCGCTCATGGAAAAACCGACCGTGGTGAGGTTATAGACCAAGGCGAAGCCAAAGGCTGAGCGGACGGCGATGGTGCGGGCGGCGGCGGTTTTGAGCAAAGGAGGCAGGAAAGCGAGACCTGCGCCCAAGGTGTAGAAATCTGCCTTGGCCTCCAGCAAACTGCGATCCACCACCGGAGTGCCAGTCACCAGTGCCGCGTCAAAGGCAAGCGCGTCATTGGCTCCGTCCCCCAAATAGAGCGTGTCTTGGCGGCTAACCAGATTGACGCGATGGGACTTCTCCTGGGGCGAGAGGCCGCCGTGGGCTTGAGCGGCGGGCAGGCCCAGCGCCTCTGCCATGGTGGCGACCTTGTCCGGATGATCTCCAGAAAGGATATACAGCTCCAGTCCGCGGCGTTCCAAGCGGCGCAGCATGGCAGCCGCGCCGGGGCGCAGGGCTTCGCTGAACTGAAAGGCCGCCACCCATTTCCCGTCCAATCGCAATTCGCTTCCCGGCGTGGTGGCAGCGGCCCCTATTGCGCTATTGCCGGACCAGCCAGCCCGGCCCAACGACCAGCGACCTGCCTGGGTGTTGAGTGCCACACCGAGTCCGGCAAACTCCTCGGGCAACGCGGCGGGGTTCTGCGCCAGCAACTTTTGTCCTCGCATGCCCAAAGCTTCGAGCAAGGCCCGTGCCACCGGATGAAGCGAGCCGCGCGTCAGTTGTGCCAATGCCAGCGCGGCAGCGTCGTCCAAGCCTGCAACAGCGGCCGGGTTTTCCAGCAGCGGCCGTTCCAATGTCAATGTCCCGGTTTTGTCGAACACCACCTTTCGCACCCGTCGCAGCCGGGGCCAGACGCTGGCGGTTCGCACATAGACGCCCAGCCGTTCCATCGCAGAGGCCGCCAGATCGTCCGCCAGCGGGATCGCCAAACCCAAAGCACACGGGCAGGAAACGACAAACACAGAAATCATCGCCTGCAAGCCCGTCAGCCATTTCCCATTTGCACACCAATACCCCAACCCAGTCAGTCCAACCAGCAACACCAGCGACAAATACACTCGCAGCAGGCGGGCCAATCCCGGCGACCCGCGCTCGCCCGTCGGCGCTGTTGTTAACTTCGCTAACAGTGAGTCTTGCCAGCGCTCGCCTGCTTCCACGGCCGCCGGCCCCCGGCTCAACAGAATCGCCCCGGCCGGCAGCCGCGTCCCCGCCGCAAACCGCTGCGGGGCCGCCTCACCGTGAATCCACTCAAGTGAAAAATCCGCCTCGCCGGCCACCATGACGCCGCTGACCGGCAGGGCCCGCCCCTGGTCCAACAAGAACCTCAATCCCGGAGCAATCGCCTCCCGTTCCACCGGCGGCCCATCTTGTTCGAAGCGAACCACCGTCTCGGGCACCGGCTGACGGCGCACCAGCCGACGGCGGTTTTTCTCCACTGCGGAAGTTTGAAGATATCGCCCACTCAACATCAAAAACACGAAAATCGACACAAAATCAAAGTACATGAGTCGCTCGTATCTCATGATCCAGCCGCAGATAGAGCCCGCATAAGCCGAGAGCAAACCCAAGGCAATGGGCAGGTCGATGTGCAAGGTGCCGACCCGCAGTGAGCGCCACGCCCGTTCCATGAAGTATCCGCCGCCGACTAACATCGACAAGGTTGCCGAGGCAAATGCGATGAGGCGGAACACAGCGGCAAATTCAAAATCCGCCGGCATATCTAAATACACTGGCAGGGTGAAAGCCATTGCGTTGAGTGCAAATGCGCCGCACAAGCCGATGCGAGCTGCTAAGCGCCGTCGTTCATGGTCACCGCTGACGGAGCCTGCAGGGGCGGCGACGTAGCCGAACTGGCACAGTTCGCGCAAGAAAGGTTCCAGGTCACAAAGTCCCGGCAGCCATTCCAAGTGGAGGCGTCCACTGGATGGATTGGCAGCGGCACGCACTGAACCGGCTCGGCGGGCGAAGAGTTTTTCCA
>JBAXCM010000442.1:0-4130 GCA_037141475.1 Verrucomicrobiota bacterium
TCATTCCGTCAGGTGGCGGCGCGGTTTGAGTTGCCATTCGACACCATCAAGAAACGCTCGTCGCGGGAAAAATGGCACAAGCTCGCCGAAGTTGAATTGGCACCGGTGCCAAACGATGGCACCAGCACCGCCCATTCCGGCGAAAATGGCACCGCAAATGGCACCGGCACCGGCATGTCCGCCGATAATGGCACCGCCGAAATGGCACCAGTGCCGGAAAATGGCACCGCGAATGGTACCGGCACCGCCCTTGCTGCCCAGAATGGCACCGCCGGAATGGCACAGCTGCAAGAAAGAGGCACCACGGATGGCAGCGCCCCGATCATTGTCAGCACAGCACCAAAAAATGGCACCGCCCCCACCATCCCGGCCGACATCAACACCCTCGACCGCCTCGCCGCAGCCCAATTTTACTTCAACACCCTCGGTTGGGCGATTCACCCCCTGTTCGGGCCTGATCGTGGCGAGCCGCGGGAGCGGGGCAAAAAGCCGGTTCTAAAAGCATGGCGCCAACACACCGTCGCCGACATCAACTCGGACGACCTGGCCAAATGCTTCGGTCCGGGCACCGACCACAACATCGGTTGCGTGGTGCGCCCGCCGTTCGTCCATGTGGATTTGGACAGCAAAGCCGACGCCGGGGCCTCGGTCATGGAGTGGCTCGCCACGATGCCGGAACTTGCGGCGGTCCCGCGCGAACGCACCGGTGGCGGCGTGCATCTCGCCTTCATCTGCCGCGACCTGCCCGAGGCCATACTCAAACCAAAGCAGGCACCAACCTGCAAGATCAATGACAAGGTCGATGCCGAACTTTATCTGAACAGCCTCAACCTCGTGCTTTCGCCATCCGTCCACAAGAGCGGGCACCAATACACTTGGGAGGTGACGGGCGAAATCCCCCAGGTTTCGTGGGTCCAGCTTTGCCGGTGGTTCGGCTTCTCTGCGCCGGAAACCAAGAAGCCCGGTCGCCCGCGCAAGGAAAAACCGTGGTGGTCGAAGTGGTCCGAGAACTTGCGCACGCTCGATCTCACCGCCGTGATGACCAAACTTGGCCACCTGGGCGAATGCCTCGACGCGGACCATGCCAAGTGGTCGGTGCGCTGCCCGTGGGAACACGAGCATAGCGGCGCCGCCAACAAAACCCCGGGATCCGACGCCATCATTTTCAACGTCCCGAAAACCATGCCGGGCTTCCGCTGTCTGCATTCCCACTGCGAACAGCGCGGCATCAAGGATCTGCTCGAATGGGCTGAGGAACGCAGCCCCGGCATCGTCGCCGCACACTGCACCGACATGCGCGTCTGGCAGGCGGGTGCCCGCAGCGCCGAAGGCAAACCGGAAATCCTCCTGCCGTGCATCGGTCGTCCCCACAGCGAATTCGGCGCGGAACTGGGGATGGCAATCGCCCCCGCCCTCGACCTGTTCAACTACTCCGACACGCTCGTGGAAATCCGGTTGCAGCACAAGGCCACCACCCAGGGGGCGATTCCCGGCCACATGCTCAGGATTGTCACCCCCCTGCGCCTGGTCTCGTCCGTGGAGCGTAGCGTGACGACAGGCGTCCTCCAGGAAGACGAGGCCGGCGATTCGGTTTTCATGCCCACCAGCATGAGCGAGACGCATTCGCGCGTCACTGCGGAAAACACCGGGTTCCTGCGCCGGTTGCCATACATCTCGCGCATTCTTGACGTGCCGGTGCCCGTGCTTGGCGAGGACGGCAAGCTGGTCTACCCGCTGCCGGGTTATGACAAACGCTTCGAAACCTGGCTCAATCCGGACGCCCCGCAGATCCGTACCATGGGAGTGAGCGAGGCGCTCGACCTGCTCTTTGGGGAATTGCTGGCCAACGCGGAGGACGGCGGCTTCTGGTGGCATGACAACCAGTCACGGATCCATGCGCTGGCCCGCCTGATCACTCCGTTCTGTCGCGGCCTCATGAACTGGAAGCGCACGCCCCTCTGGATCTACGACGGCAACCGCGAGGGCAGCGGCAAGGATACCTGCGCCGATGTCACCCACAACCTCTACACCGGTCGCAACGTCACCGGTGCCCCCCTATCCAAAGACGGCGACGAGGAAATGCGCAAACGGATCACCGCCGCCCTGATTCAAGGTGCGCGCTTTTTCCACCTCGCCAACATGAAGGGCCACGTCCGCTTCTCCTCGCTTGAAGCCGCCACCGACAATTCGGGGTTCTGGGATGACCGTATCCTTGGGGCCAGCGAGTCGATCACGCTGCGAAACGAGACGGAATTCTCGATCTCGGCCAACAACGCCACTTGGGAACCCGACATCGAGCGCCGCTGCCGCCGAATCCGTCTGCGCTTCACTCCTGATTACGTCAACGGCCACCGCTACAAGCACGAAAGCGTGCTCGAATGGGTCAGGCAGCACCGACCGGACCTGCTTTCGGCGGTCAACGCTCTGGTCGCACACTGGGTGCGCGCGGGATGTCCACCGGGACCGACGCCATTCACCTCGTTTCCCGAATGGGGCCGCGTGGTCGGTGGCGTCCTTCATTGTGCCGGTCTGCAAGACCCGTGCCTGCCGCATGAGGAAAGCAGCGTGTCAGGCGACAAGGATACTGACGCCATGCGCAGGTTTTTCGCCATGGGCCACGAACACTTCGGCAACCAGTGGACCAACAAGGATGCCGTCTATGAATGGGTGCGCGACACCGAGGCGGTCCAGGAACTCTTCGAGTGGATCGATTTCTCCCAGAAGCGCGGCACCATTTCCTTCGGCAAGCTGCTTGCCAGGTTCGACGGCCGGGAACTGGGTGGCATCGTCTTCGGTGTCCAGAGAACCTCGGCCAACTTCTGCAAATATTTATTTTCCCGCGCAGGTGGCCCGGATTCCGGAATACCTCACACACCTCACACACCTCACTCTCATGACATTTTGGACAGTGTGAGGTGTGAGGTCGAGGGAGGTGTTGGCAGCAGTTCCAATCTGGAAGAAATAATACATGAAAAATCAAAACGGGAAAATAATGGTTTATTTAGTCCCTATAAAAACAGGGGGCAAGTACTCACTCAACCTCACACCTCACACAGCGGCACCCTCTGCACCAGCCGCAGCGACCTCGACCGAGTGGCTGCCGATTTGACCGGTGCCGACCGCATTGCCCTGGACATTGAAACCTACGGCCCCCGCAAGGGAGATGGCCTCGACCCGTGGAAGGGTGACATCCGCTTGCTCACCCTCAGCCGTCACGGCGGCACCATCTGGACCATCGACCTGCGGGCGACCGGCTACGACCTCGGACCGCTGAAGCCGATCCTGGAGGAAACCGGGATCATCGCCCACAACGCCAAATTCGATCTGCTCTGGCTGTGGGTGAAGTGCGGACTGTTCGCCACCAAGGTTCATTGCACTCTCACCGCCGCCCGTCTGCTTGCCGCCGGCACCAAACCGGGCAACAATCTCGACCAGTGCCTGGAGCGGTATCTGCAGATCAAGCCAGCCGCCGATCACAGCCGCTCGGATTGGGCGTCGATGTTACTCACCGATGACCAACTCGCCTATGCCGCCCGCGATGTTGCCTACTTGCACGACCTGCTGGGAATGATGGAAACCGATTTGAAAATGGCCGGATTGGATACCGTGTGGGCGCTGGAGAGTGCGTTGCTGCCAGCCGTGGTGAAGATGGAAGCCACCGGCATCCGGGTGGAGCGTGGGAAGCTGGAAGCCATCGCCGCTGAGGCAGACCGTCTGGTGCAACAGGCCACCGCCGATCTTCGCACGGCACTTGGCAACCCATCGATCAACCCAGGCAGTCCGGGTCAGGTTCTCGCCGCGCTCCGCGCCAAGGGGATTTCGTTGGAGTCCACCTCCGAGGAAGCACTCAAGGCAGCGGACGACGGACGCCTCATTCCCCTGGTGCTCGCCCACCGCGAAGCAAGCAAACGGGCGCAACAGGCGGAAGCATTGGTCGGTCACATTCAGGCCGACGGGCGGATCCATGGGCGCTTTGAACCGCTCGGCACCGCCACCGGGCG
This sequence comes from Verrucomicrobiota bacterium, assembly GCA_037141475.1. Taxonomy (GTDB): domain Bacteria; phylum Verrucomicrobiota; class Verrucomicrobiia; order Verrucomicrobiales; family Akkermansiaceae; genus Luteolibacter. The sequence continues at coordinate 4,002 of JBAXCM010000442.1, forward strand.
CTTTTCGTCCAAAGAGCCGAACCTCCAGAACATCGGGCGAGGTGAAATGCGGGAAGCCTTCACCGCACCAGAGTGTCGCCGCCTGATCGTCGCCGATTATTCGCAAATCGAATTGCGCGCGGCGGCTGC